>JAOPWT010000088.1 GCA_025965555.1 Mycobacterium sp. | reverse complement strand
AGCGCCCGAAGACCACCCTGGGCTTCCTCAAACCCCAAGTGGCGATCATCGGCCATGGTGACGTCCTGGCCAATCCGAAGATCACCGAACAACTGGACTTTGAAGTCGAACTCGTTGTGGTCATGGCTGAGTCGGTGAGAACCGTCGGCGGGCAGCCCACCGACGCGGTGCTCGGCTACACCGTCGGGAACGACATCAGTGCCAGGGACGCGCCCGCACCGATGAGCGGTGGGCTGGATCTCTTCTCCATCAAGGCGCTCGGAGGCACCACACCAGTCGGGCCATGGATCACGACCAAGGACGAGTTCGGCGGGCCGGGTCAGATCGACGTCGGCATCTCGCTACGCGTCAATGGTGAACAGCGCCAGCATGATCGCACCGGCAAGATGATCTTCAGCATCGACGAGTGTCTCGAGTACGTCGTCGCCAGGATGCCGCTCACCGCCGGTGACATCGTGTTCACGGGGACGACCGATGGCGTCGGGTTCGAGGATGGGCGCTATCTGCAGGAGGGCGACGTCGTCGAGGCCGAGGTGGAAGGCGTCGGAGTGCTGCGCAATGTGGTCGGCGCAAGATCGGCCTGAGACATCAGCTGACGGCTTTGTGCTCCGAACGGACGCGGGACTTCCTGGGTTCGAGCCCAGCTGACGCGCCGAGCACGACGAGAACGTCGCGGAACTCCCGATAATCGGGAGAGGGCATGAAATAGTGCGAAAAAGCCATGCGCACAATCAGGTCCGCGATCTCGTCCAGGGTTGCCGATCCACCGAGTACGGCGGCGCTCTCGCTCAGCACCGGTTCCAATGCATCGCGCAGCACCGCGGACAGCCGGGGCGTCACTCGCTTGATGTAGTCGAGCACGAAGCCGGGTTCGAGCTGACCGATCTGCACGGTGGCCGGGTTCTCCAGCCAGAACCGCAGCATGACGTCGATGACGATCTGCAGGCGGTCCGCGGGCTCGGGGTTGTCCTCGATCGCGGCTTGGAGGACCGCCTGCAGCTTCGTGACGAAGTGGTCACCCAACGACTGAAGGAGCTCGTCCTTGTTCTTGAAGTATCGGTAGAGCGTCCCGACCGACACGCCGGCCTCGTGCGCGATGTCGCTCATGGCAAGTTTCTTCGGACCCTGACGCGCGATCGCACGCAGGGCACCGTCGAAGATGCGGGCCTCGGTACTTGCCCTGGTCGCCAACGAAACAGCCTTTCGTGATTAAGCCACTGGAGTTGCGCAATTCAACTTGAGCGACTATATCGCAACTCCATTCATTGAACACCTTTGATCATTTATGTCTCATGAATTCAATGTGGTCGCAATGTCGCCGTATTTTCGCGGTGGTGGCCGACTCGGGTTTCTCGTTCGGGGCCCAACCGGCACTCGGGCGTCAAAGGGCAGTAGTCGCTACGGCTTCCGGCCGCATCGAAAGCCATTGCGGCAGCCAAATGAATTGCGCGAACGAATGGTGTTCGACGGTTTTGTGATGGCTCCTGGAAAGCGGAATGAACCGCGGTTGCTTTCGGATTGGGTCGACCGTGTTGGGCTCGTCGATTCAATTCTGATGTCGAAACTCCACCGGCCGCGAGGGTTTGCAACGATTCGCCAGCGCTGGGTGATTGCGATACCGACGAGCACGTGCGACGGGTGCTCGCCGTGGTGGCTCACGGTGTCAGCGTCGTGCTGCCGTGCCGAGGTGGATCGTTCGCCTCGGAGTTGTGGGGAGCGCCGAACGGGCCGTCAGTGGCGTAGCCACCAAGGTTCCGACCACATCGGAGTGAATAGCCAAAAACACTGTGGGACAACATAGTCTGTGGGCCGACGAGCCTCTGCCGACTCGAATCTGCCCGGGGTCACCGGTTGGTCACCGGTCCTGACGGATCCGCCCCTTGACCCATTATTGTTATGAAACTAAAGTATCGTCACGATGTCAGTCCACGCGAGCACTAGCGGCCCCTCCCGGCCCGACGGGCGTAAGCATGCGCGTCCGCCGGTGTTTGCCAGAATCGGTGAAGCGCTAGGGCGCCGGAGGCCGCGTTCGATCTCGACGGAACTTGTCGCCAAGCCGTTCCGTGCCGTGGGTGACTTCTTCGCACTCGCGTTGGACACGTTCGTGCAGATCCCTCGGCGACCATTCGCAACACGTGAATTGGTCCTGCAGTCCTGGTTCGTGGCGAGGGTTTCGCTGCTGCCGACGCTCATGCTCTCGATCCCGTTCACCGTGCTCACGGTGTTCACGTTGAACGTCCTCTTGCTCGAGTTCGGCGCAGGCGACTTCTCCGGCAGTGGCGCAGCTCTTGCCGCTGTGACGCAGATCGGACCGCTGGTCAGCGTGTTGGTGGTCGCCGGCGCCGGCGCGACCGCGATGTGCGCCGATCTGGGTTCGCGCACCATTCGCGAAGAACTCGACGCGCTGCGGGTGCTCGGTATCAATCCGGTTCAGGCGCTGGTGGTGCCAAGGGTGCTGGCAGCGACGCTGGTATCGATGCTGTTGTCCGGTCTGGTGATCGTCACGGGCCTGGTCGGCGGCTTCGCCTTCTCGGTCTTCGTCCAGAACGTCACACCGGGGGCCTTCACCGCAGGAATCACATTGCTCACCGGAGCCCCAGAGTTGGGCATCGCGGTCATCAAGTCCGGTTTGTTCGGCCTGACCGCCAGCCTGATCGCCTGCTACAAGGGCATTTCGGTCGGTGGTGGCCCGGCGGCCGTCGGCAACGCAGTGAACGAAACCGTGGTGTTCTCGTTTCTGTCGCTGTTCGTCATCGACGTCATCGTGACCGCCGTGGGCATCAAGGCGACGGCATGAGCTACAGCATCCCGAGCCCGCGCTTGCCCCGACTGAGGCACGGAGTGGATGGCGTCGTCGCGGGCTGGAAGGGCGTCGGCGCGCAAGCACGCTTCTTCGCCAAGACCCTCGCCGCAGTCGGCGACGCCTTCAAGGATTACCGAGGTGAGACACTGCGCATGATCGCGCAGATGGGTTTGGGCACCGGAGCTCTGGCTCTCATTGGTGGCACCGTGGGCATCGTCGGCTTCCTGACCCTGACGGCCGGCTCGCTGGTCACGATCCAGGGCTACAGCTCGCTCAGCGACATCGGCGTTGAGGCGTTGACCGGATTCGTCTCCGCCTATGTCAATGGTCGCATCGTGACGCCACTCACCGCGGTGATCGCCTTGTCCGCGACTATCGGCGCAGGTACCACTGCACAGCTAGGGGCCATGCGCATCAACGAGGAGATCGACGCCCTTGAGGTCATGGGCATCCGCTCGGTCGCGTACCTCGCCTCCACTCGCGTGGTGGCCGGCGTGATCGTCGTGATCCCGCTGTACTGCATCGCGGTCTGGATGTCCTTCATGTCTGCCCGGTTCGCCACCACCGTCTACTACGGGCAGCCGACCGGTGTGTACGACCACTACTTCTCCACCTTCCTTCAGCCGACCGACATCCTCTGGTCGCTGTTCCACGCGGTCCTGATGGGCCTGGTCGTCATGCTGGTCCACACCTATTACGGCTTCACCGCTTCTGGCGGTCCGGCAGGAGTCGGAGAGGCCGTCGGGCGGGCGGTGCGTACTTCCCTCGTGGTCGCCGTGATCGTCATCTTGTTCGCCTCACTGGCCATCTACGGGCGGACCGGCAACTTCCACTTCTCCGGCGGATAGTAATGGCACCCGCACACATCTCACCGACCGCGCGACGTCGCTTTCCAGTCGCACACCCGAGCCGGAACTGCCGGTAGGGCAATGGAATTCATGGGCGCCGAGGACAAGTACCTGGGGTGGTGGACGACGATCCTGGTGGTTGTCGTCGTCGCACTCATCGCGTTGTCGTCTGCACTGTTCAATGGGTCCTTCCGGTCGTCGGTGCCGGTCACCTTGACCTCGGACCGCTCCGGCCTGGTGATGGAACCAGGCAGCAAGGTCAGGTTCCGCGGGGTGCAAGTGGGCCAGGTCCGCTCGTTGAGCGAGGGGACCGAATCGGTGAAGCTGCAATTGGAGATCGACTCCGACGAGATCAACAATCTCCCCGCCAACACCGGCGCCCAGATCAGGGCCACCACGGTCTTCGGGGCCAAGTACGTCGACCTGATCTATCCCGAACGTCCGCAGGCTCAGCGCCTGGCCGCGGGGGCGGTGCTGCATTCACGCAATGTGAGCACCGAGGTCAACACCGTCTTCCAGAACCTGCTCCAAGTCCTCACGCAGGTCGATCCTGCCAAGCTCAACGCCACGCTCACCGCGCTGGCAGAGGGAGTCCGGGGCCAGGGCGATGCCATCGGCGCGGCCACCACCGACGCCAATGAAGTTCTGCTGGCGGTCAATCCGCGGATGGACACGGTGCGCCAAGACTTACGCTCGCTGAGCGGATTCAGCCGCGCCTATGGTGGGGCGGCCCAGGACATCCTCAAGACGCTGTCGGCGGTCACTACGACCAGCGCCACCGTCACGAGTCACGCGGCTGACCTCGACGCACTGCTGCTCAACGTGATCGGTTTCGCGCAGGCGGGGACGAAACTCATCCAGCCCAGTCAGAGTGACCTGATTCGAGCCGTCAACGTGCTCGAACCCACCACCAACCTCCTGATGAAGTACAGCCCGTCCTACACCTGCATGCTCCTTGGTGCCACCTGGTTCCTCGACAACGGCGGGCGTGATGCATTGGGCGCAGGTGATGGCAGGTCGGGCGTTCTCGACGCGACGTTCCTACTCGGCGATGACGCGTACAAGTACCCGGAGAACCTGCCCGTCGTCGCGGCGAAGGGCGGCCCGGGAGGAAAGCCGGGTTGCGGATCGCTTCCCGATGCCAGCAAGAACTATCCTGTCCGCCAGTTGATTTCGGATACCGGGTGGGGTACCGGGCTCGACGTCCGCCCCAATCCGGGCATCGGCCATCCCTGGTACGTCAATTACTTCCCGGTCACCCGGGCGGTGCCCGAGCCCCCGAGTATTCGTGGCGAAGGCCCCCCGGCCATCGGGCCGGTTCCCTACCCGGGCGCGCCGCCGTACGGGGCGCCGGAATACAGGCCCGACGGGACGCCGCTCTATCCGCCGCCACCCGGGCCGCCGCCCGCTCCGCCAGACGTGCCGGGAGCGCAGCCGTGAAGGACAACCTCGGCGGTGCGCTCTGGCGGCTGGCCATCTTCGTCACGGTCTGCCTTCTCACCCTGTTCGGGCTGTATGCGGTGTTCGGGCAGGTGAGGTTTCAGGAGGAGAAGTCCTACAGTGCGGAGTTCTCGAACGTGGCGGGTCTGGAGGAGGGGAACTTCGTCCGGATCGCCGGCGTAGAGGTCGGCAAAGTCAAAAAGGTTGCTGTAAAACAGAATTCGTTCGCCGTCGTAGAATTTACGGTCGACGATTCAGTTGTTCTGACCGAGGGCACGAAAGCGGTGATCCGGTACGACAATCTGATCGGCGGGCGCTTCATGGCCCTGGAGGAGGGCGCCGGTCCGATCAGACGACTCGAGCCCGGCCAGACGATCCCGCTGAACCGAACCTCTCCGGCTCTCGATCTGGACGCGCTCATCGGCGGCTTCCGGCCGTTGTTCCGCGCATTGGATCCGCAACAGGTCAATGCGCTTACAGGTCAATTGATCTCAGCATTCGAGGGACAGGGCGTCACCGTGGGGTCGTTTCTGGCGCAGACGTCGGCGCTGACGAACACGCTGGCCGATCGCGACGACCTCATCGGCCAGGTGATCGTCAACCTCAACAACGTGCTTGCCTCGCTGGGCGATCAGAGCGACAAGTTCGGCACTGCAGTGGATTCGCTGTCGGAGCTGGTCAAGGGATTGGCCGACCGCAGGACTGACGTGAGCCGCGGACTGGCCAACCTAGACACCGGTGCCGCCTCGGTCGCCGACCTGTTGTCCCAGGCGCGCCCACCGCTGCGGAACACCGTTGCCGAGTCCGACCGCGCCACCTCGATCGTCATGGCGGACCACGCATACTTCGATGATCTGCTCAACACACTGCCGGACGCATATCAGCAGCTAGGTCGGCAGGGGCTCTACGGCGACTTCTTCAGTTTCTATCTGTGTGACCTGGTGCTCAAGGTCAACGGAAAGGGCGGCCAGCCGGTGTTCGTCAAGCTGGCGGGTCAAACGACAGGCAGGTGCGCGCCGCTATGAAGTCTTTTGCGGAACGGAATCCCATCGTCATCGGCGCGATCGGATGCGCCGTGACCGTTGGGATCATGGTGGGCGCAACCCAGTACGACAAACTACCGTTCTTCTCGGGTGGCCAGGTCTACACCGCGTACCTCGCGGAGGCGGGTGGGTTGCGCTCGGGCGCTGCCGTTCAGGTCTTCGGCGCTCGCGCCGGCCAGGTGTCGAGCATCAAGCTGGACGGCCCCCGGGTGCTGATCACGTTCGACGTGTCGAAGGACATCCAACTCGGCGACCGGACCGAAGCGGCAGTGAAGACCAAGAGCCTGCTCGGTACCAAGATTCTGGAGGTCACGCCCCGCGGAGACGGCGAATTGTCGGGTGCGATTCCTCTCGACAGAACGACCCCCGCCTACCAGCTGCCGGATGCGCTCGGCGACCTCACGGCCACGATCAGCGGCTTGAACACCGACCAGGTGTCGGAGTCGCTGTCCACTCTGGCCGACACGTTCGCCGAGACGCCGCCCGAACTCAGGGCGGCTGTTTCAGGCGTCGCCCGGTTCTCGGAGGCGATCGACGCGCGGGACGCGCAGCTGCGCACCCTGCTATCCAACGTCAACAAGGTGACCGCGGTGCTGTCGGAACGCAGCGAGCAGATCGTGAACCTGATCTCCAATACGAATGCCTTGATGGCAGAACTACAGAACGAGAGTGCCGCGCTGCGCACGGTGTCGGCAAACATCTCCGCACTATCTCAACAGCTCTCGGGTCTGGTCGCCGACAATCGCGCACAGCTCCGGGGTGCGCTGGACAAGCTCAATGGCGTGTTGACCATCGTGGACAATCGCAAGGAGCGGGTGCAGGCCTCCATCAAGATGCTCAACTCCTACGTCACCTCGCTGGGCGAGGCGGTATCCGCCGGTCCGTTCTTCAAGGCATATGTCGCGAATCTGTTGCCCGGCCAGTTCATCCAGCCATTCGTCGACGCTGCGTTCTCCGACCTCGGACTGGACCCGAATGTGCTGCTACCGTCCGAGCGCACCGACCCCGAGGTCGGCCAGCCAGGAACTCCCGGACTGCCGTTGCCGTTTCCGCGTACCGGGCAGGGCGGCGAACCCAAATTGACTCTCCCAGACGCCATCACCGGCAATCCCGGCGATCCGCGCTACCCCTATGACCCACCACTCCCGCAGCCAGCGCCCGGTGGGCCACCACCGGGGCCCCCAGCCGGCTATGTGCCTGATCCGGCACCGACGGAGGCGACGCCATGACCGTATTGCGCCGATTCCGTACGGGTCTGGCGGCAATCCTGGTCCTGCTGCTGGTTGCGGGCGGGCTGACCGTCATCCCCGAGTTTGGTCACACCGACAAGATCACCGTCACGGCATATTTCGACAACAGCAACGGTATTTTCGCCGGCGATGAGGTACAGATCCTTGGCGTGCCCGTAGGCAAGATCGACACGATCGAGCCACAGCCGGGACGCGCGAAGGTCACCTTCTGGTACGACAGCCGATCTCAGGTGCCCGCCGACGTACAGGCCGCGATCCTGTCTCCCGCGCTCGTCACGTCCAGGGCGATTCAGTTGACACCGGCGTACACCAGCGGACCCACCATGAGCGATGGCGCCGTCATACCCGAAGAGCGCACCGCCGTACCGGTGGAATGGGACGACTTCCGCGCACAGCTCGACAAGCTGAGCCAGGCGTTGCAGCCCACCGAGCCGGGTGGGGTGGCCCCGCTGGGTTCTCTGATCAACACGGCGGCTGACAATTTGCGTGGTGAGGGCGCCAACATCCGGGACACCATCATCAAGTTGTCCCAGGCGATCTCGGTGCTGGGTGATCACAGCACCGACATCTTCAGCACAGTGAAGAACCTCTCGATCCTGGTCTCGGCGCTGCAGGGCAGCACCGATCTGATGCGTCAGGTGAACCGAAACGTCGCCTCCGTCACCGCCCTGTTGGCCACGGACCCGAACGCCGTGGGCAACGCCATCAGGGACCTTGACGTGGCGGTCGGTGACGTCCAGGGCTTCGTGGCGGACAACCGTGATTCCCTCGGCACCACATCGGACAAGCTGGCATCCGTTTCGAAGGCCGTGGTCGACAGCCTTGACGACATCAAACAGACACTGCACGTCGCTCCGACGGCACTGAACAATTACAACAACATCTGGCAGCCGGCCCAGGGCGCACTGTCCGGTGCCCTGATGCTCAACAACTTCGCCAGCCCGATCACCTTCTTGTGCGGCGCAATACAAGCGGCGGCACGGCTCAATGCCGAACAATCCGCCAAGCTCTGCGTGCAGTATTTGGCACCGATCATCAAGAACCGTCAGTTGAACTTTCCGCCGCTCGGCGAGAACCTCTTCGTGGGGACACAGGCCCGTCCCAACGAAGTCACCTACAGCGAGGACCGACTGCGGCCGGACTACATCGCCCCGACACCCGCGGCGCCACCACCCGCGCCCGACCAGAATGCCCCGCCCCTGCCTGCCGAGGCGGTTTCAACGAATCCGGCCGAGGGCCTGCCCGGGTTGATGGTTCCGCAGGCAGGTGGCTCGTGAGGCGATCGATCCGGACCGGCGTCATCGGCTGGCTGGTGGTGCTGCTCGTCGCCCCGGTGTTGTCGGGCTGCGGGTGGCGTGGCCTCAACTCCATGCCGCTGCCTGGTACTGCCGGCGGTGGTCCCGGGTCCTTCGAGGTGACGGCACAGTTGCCCGACGTCACCAACATTCAGCAGAACTCACGCGTCCGGGTGGGGGACGTGACCGTTGGCAACGTGGTCAAGATCGAGCGCCAAGGGTGGCACTCACTGCTCACCATGCGCATCGAAGGCGGCGTGGATCTTCCCGCCAACGCGGTCGCGACGATCGGCCAGACCAGCCTGCTCGGCTCGCTACACGTGGAGCTGGCGCCGCCGACGGGTGTGCCACCGGAAGGCAAGCTGCGCAACGGTTCCCTGATCCCGCTGTCGGCGGCGGGCAGCTATCCGACTACTGAGCAGACGCTGGCGGCCTTGTCACTGGTGCTCAACGGCGGTGGTATCGGGCAGGTTCAGGACATCACCAGGGCGTTCAGCACCGCGTTCGCCGGCCGGGAGAATGATCTGCGCAGCCTCGTCGACCAGTTGGACCAGTTCATGGGCCGACTCAGTGCGCAGAGCGGTGACATCATCAAGGCCACCGAGAGCGTCAACGATCTCGTCGCCCAATTCTCCGATCAGCGGCCCGTTCTCGACCGGGCGCTTCAGACCTTTCCCGAGGCGCTGGCGGTGCTCAAGGAGCAGCGCGAGAACTTGGTCGAGGTGCTGGACAAGCTCGGCAAGTTCAGTGCCCTGACCGCGGACACGGTCAATCAGACCAAAGAAGCTCTGATACAGGAGCTGAAGGACCTGGGTCCGGTGCTGAAGTCACTGGCAGATGCGGGCCCGTCGCTCACCCGTTCACTGAGCTTTTTGACCACGTTCCCATGGAACAAGGAGACGATCCCCAATTGGTTCCGGGGTGACTTCGCCAATCTGACCCTGGTCCTCGATCTGACGTTGAGTCGCCTCGACTCGGCGTTTCTCACCGGAACCCGATTCGAGGGGGAATTGACCGAGCTGGAGATGCAGTGGGGGCGCACGATCGGCCAGCAGCCCAGCCCGTATACCTCGGTCAACCCGATCACGTTTCCGTATCAATCGAATCAAGGGCCCTAGCATGCACTTGCAGAGGCGCGTCGTGATCAAACTGGCTGCCTTCGCGGTGGTCTCGCTGATTGCCGTGGCCGTGACCGTCTTCGGGTACGTCAAGGTGTCGAACTTGATTCCGGGATTCGGGCGCTACACGGTGACCATGCAGCTGCCTCAGTCGGGAGGTCTGTATGCCGGTGGAAATGTCACGTACCGCGGCACCGAGGTGGGCCGGGTAGACGAAGTCCGGGTAACCGAGACAGGCGTCGAGGCCGTGCTCTCGCTCAAGTCGGGGATCGACATTCCGTCGGACCTCGATGCCGAAGTCCACAGCCAGTCGGCAGTCGGCGAACAGTACGTCGCACTGTTACCGCGCGAAGGCGAGTCCCGGCCACTTGGCGATGGGGACGTCATACCGATGGCGCGCACGTCGGTGCCGCCCGACATCAACTCGCTGCTCGACGCCACCAACACGGCTCTCGAAGCGATTCCACGCGACAACCTCAAGACGGTGATCGACGAAAGCTACACCGCCGTAGGGGGTCTCGGGCCGGAACTATCCCGAATCGTGAAGGGCTCGACGAGGTTGGCCAGCGATGCCAGGAAGAACCTCGATTCGTTGACCACGCTCATCGATCAGTCCTCGCCCGTGCTGGACTCCCAAGCCGAGACGTCGGATTCGATTCAGGCCTGGGCCGCGAATCTGGCGAACCTGACCGGTCAGCTCCGAGATCAAGACCCCGCGGTCAACGGATTGCTGGACAAGGGGCCGAAGTCGGCGGACGAGGTTCGGCAGCTCTTCGAGCGATTGCAGCCGACTCTGCCGCTCATGCTGGCCAATCTCGTCAGCGTCGGCGAAGTCGCGGTCACCTATCAGAACGACATCGAGCAATTATTGGTGCTGCTGCCGCAGGGAACCGCGATCATGGGCGGCGGAATCGTGCCCAATCTGGCCACCAAGCAGGACTACAAGGGTTTCTATCTGGACTTCAATCTGAACCTGAATCTGCCTGCTCCGTGTACAACCGGCTTCCTACCGGCTCAGCAGCGGCGGTCGGCCAGTGAGGTGGACTATCCGCCCCGGCCCGAGGGCGACCTCTATTGCCGGGTCCCGCAGGACTCGACGATCAATGTTCGTGGCGCGCGGAACATCCCCTGCGAGACGGTGCCCGGGAAGCGTGCACCGTCGGTCAAGATGTGTGAAAGCACGGAGAACTACGTTCCTCTCAACGACGGCTTCAATTGGAAGGGCGATCCGAACGCCACCCTGTCGGGTCAAGGCGTACCGCAGCTGCCGCCCGGTTCGCAGGCGGCAACGGCTCCGCCCGCGCCGCCCGCGCCCGCGCCGCCGCCCCCGATTGCCGCCGCGGCCTACGACCCCGTCACCGGCAGCTATGTGGGGCCCGATGGTCGCGCCTACACCCAAGCCAATCTCGCCCAAAACGGCACCGGAGAACGGACCTGGCAGTCGATGCTCTTACCCCCGGGGGGCTGACGCGTCGCGGGGATCGGCGTCAGCCCGCTTTGGCTCCCGGGCCCCGACGGGCCTTCGTCTTGACGGCTGGGGCGACGGCGAAGAGCGAAGCCACCAGCACGGGCACCTCACCTGACTCGCTTCCCGGCAGGAACAAGGTCGACATCACGCTGCGCAGAAAAAGGTCTCCAAGCTGACGTTTGGTCAACGTTCCGGCTGTCACCAGCGGCGACTCGTCAGCAGCGGGCCCCAGCGCCTCAACGACCACGTCGACCAGGTTCGGGAACGTGTCACGGATGAACGCCAGTGTGAATTCCGGCGCGACGTCGAGCATACGATTCAGATCCCCCCCGGCGGCGCGGTAGGCGGTCAAGGTGTTCAAGACGACCTGCACACGGGCGGCGGGGTCGGGATTGGCGGCGATCGCCGCCGCCATCGCTTCGGCGACGCCCTCCTCGAAGTGGCGCGCCAGGTGGGCTAGGACTTCCTCTTTGCTGTCGAAATACCGGTAAAAGGTGCCGCGCGCCACCTGTGACGCTTCGCAGATGTCGCGAACCGAGAGCTTGTGCGTACCCTGCCTGCTCAGCGCCTTCATCGTGCCGACCAGAATCTTCTGTACTGCATTGTCGGATCGCTGGCCGTCAGCAGCCATACGCCTTCACCTCACCGCCGATTCAGGACAAATCAAGGTGCGGAGCAACCCGGCGGACATACACGGGATGTCCATCAAGCGTCGCATCTGTTTCATTATGGTCGTACAGACGGCGTCTGCCGGCACCGACGCATACATTGTGAGCGAATGCACGCGGGGGTCTCGTATCGGGTCGCGCCAGACCTCGTCGAAAGGTCTCAGAAAAGTCTCACCCGGCGGCCACGATCATGCCTGTGATGCCAACGGTGACTCCTTCTGGCGAAGACGGCGACGATGCGCAATGTCAGGCTTCGAGCCTGGCGCGTACCGCGGACAATCGTTGCCGCAGTTCGGAATCGGTGATGATGCCGCGGGCCATCAGCGAATGCGCGAGGGAGACGAGCTGGTTTTCGGGGTAGGGAAGGTCAGAGTAGAGCGTGGCTGAGAGCGTGTCTTCTTCGTCGCGACGCTCTTTGAAGCTGGGTGCCCTCGTGTCACAGGCCGCGTGGTCCAGGGCATCGCAGAAGCCGTCGAGGCTGGTCTTCCACGGGGGCACGGGATTCTCGACCCCGTATTTGGCCGCCATCTTGGGCCACACCTGATCGCCGTCGACGATCTGCTTCAGTGTCTCGCTGTCAACCGAATCAATCGGGGCGGACCCAGGTGAACTGTTCACATGCATCTCCGATCGCTACTTGCCGGTGGGGTGCATCGCGGCACGGGTGTCGGTGATGACGTTGGTGGTCACTCCCGCCTTCGGAAGCGCAACGCCGATCAGGCAGTCGCGGGTGATGATCTCGGTGAGCTGATCTTCGGTCCAGCCGTCTGTCCCCTCTGGTCGCATCGGCATCACCATGAAGCGGTGTTTCTGGTTGGAGTCCTGAACCCGCACCTCGATGTCGTCGCCCAGGTATAGGCCGAACTCGGAGAGTACCTGGCGCGGCCAACGGACAAGGCGCCGACGGTAATTGGGTGTGCGGTACCACTCCGGCGAGTTTCCGAGGATTGGCCGCGGGTAGCACGAGCACAGAGCGCACACGATCACGTTGTGCACCGTGGGGGTGTCCTCGAGGATCTGGAAGGCGGTGAAATCGCTGGGGGTACCGAACCCGGTCGGTTCGAGCCAGTCCACGCCGACCTCCTTACTCGCCGTCATCGGTTCGGCGAGGGCAAGAGCCTTGAAGTCGGGATCGAGCCACGCGCGAGCCACCAGTCGCGCGGCGGGGGTGGGACCAATCTGCTCGGCGAACTCCGTGAAGAGACGATGCTCCT
This sequence comes from Mycobacterium sp., assembly GCA_025965555.1. Taxonomy (GTDB): domain Bacteria; phylum Actinomycetota; class Actinomycetes; order Mycobacteriales; family Mycobacteriaceae; genus Mycobacterium. Next base: position 1,512 of record JAOPWT010000088.1, on the reverse strand, counting down.
CGGCGGTGAAGATGCCCTTCTCGATGCACAATTCGCGCAGCGCGATCTCGAGAACCTCGAAGTCGGTGATCTCGTCGACCATGGGCTTCACCGTGCGGTCGTGGTCATGATCATGGTCGTGTTCTGTCATGGTCTTTCCGTTCCTGCGGAGAGCGATCGGTAGATGACGGTGATCAGCTGACGGCCTGGAGCCAGCGTTCCGGAATTTCGGTTCTGAGGCTGTCGGAGGCGGGTCCCTTGAAGTCGTCCCACAACTCGGCCATGCTGAACCTGACGATGTAGAACCACTCCGGCTTGGCGTCCGGGATGTCCCAGGTCTCGTCCTCTGCGGCAGGACTCTCATAGGCCACTGCGGCGATTTCGCCCTTGGCTCCGCGAACGTATTCGGGTGTGCGCGTGTAGAACAGCACCGGAAGCTCCCGTACCACCACGGAGTCGCCCACCTTGAACTTCGGCTCCCCGGCCTTGCCCGCGTAGACCTGCGGATCGCCCTTGCCCTGCGCATGGATGACGTGGCTGTTGCGCTTGACCCGAGATCCGTCGCCCTCACACTTGGGGAGGGCTTCCAAGGTCTTGCCCGCGAGCCCGCCGGCGTAACGCTCCTTGACCTCTGCCATCCGTTCGGTCAGTTCGGTGAGACCGATGTGATGCTTCTCGACCAGCACGCGCGCAACGGACAACAGCCAGCGGCCGTAGTACGGAAAACCGAGGTATACGGCCCGCTGGACGTCGACGTTGCCGATGCGCCGCCGTTCCTCGGACAACCAGATGCCGCGCCAGGCAAGGACTTCACACATCACATAGGTCATGTGCTCCCAGTGCTCGTAGTCCTTGTTCTCGTACTTCATCGGGGCGTCGGGCTCACCACCGACGTCGTGTACGGGCTTCATGTAGGCCACGAAGCGGGCGTGGTCCAGCATGTCGGGGGTCGGTGCGTCGGGTAGTTCTGGGTACGCCGACTTCAGGCGCGCGACGAGGTCGAGTTGATCTGCACGTTCAGCCGCAGTACTCATTGATCGTCCCTTCACCACGGGTGCGTGTCAGCGGACCATGGTCTTGGCAACCGGGCTCTCTATTTGCCGTAGATTAGCATCGCGCGCAGGGGTGGGCAATAGTCATGACGTCGGAAAGCGACGCGTGGGGTCAACCCGGAGAAGAATTGAAGCCGCGCCAAACATGTTGCCTAGCAACTGATCTGGTGGCGAAGCTCGTCCCTGGATTCTCTCCGGCTGAAGCTCTCCCGCTTCTCGAGGCAAAGGCGAAACGTCCAATATCCAGCTACTACCCGTACCCGGGCCTCGTCGAATCATCAGAATATTCGCACTAGCATGCCCGACGAATTGATGGAAAAGTGCTCCTTGTCAGGGGTTACGTCTTAACCGGGGGTGGTTGAAATGGCTGAATGCTCGCTGGGTGAATGTGGGATCAGTTGCGAATTTGGCTGTACTTGTGGATCGGCCGGCAGTGGATGCTCGTGCGACTGTGAGAACCAAACCCTGCCACCGTTCTCAA
>JAOPWT010000039.1 GCA_025965555.1 Mycobacterium sp. | reverse complement strand
ACCCGACGCGCCGTCCTGGTTGATCGCGCTGCCGCGGATCACGGCCCGGATCCGGTCGCCGTCGCGGATCGCGTCCTCGAGCCGCTTGATGACGATGACACCGCAACCCTCGCCGCGGACGTAACCGTCGGCCGCCGCGTCGAACGTCTTGCACCGGCCGTCAGGCGCGAGCATGTGCGCGTGAGAGAACGTGATCATGGTTGCGGGCGAGAGCAGGACGTTCGCGCCGCCGGCCAATGCGAGGTCACATTCTCCCAAGCGCAGCGCTTGGCACGCCAGATGGATGGCCACCAGCGAGGAGCTGCACGCCGTGTCGACGGCGACCGCGGGACCCTGCAGCCCCAATCGATAGCTGATCCGGCCCGCGGCTGCGGCATTGGACGTCCCGATGGCCAGATAGGCCTCGATCTCGGGATAGGTCAGCTCGTCGGACGCCATTCCGAGGTAGTCGTGGGTGGCCAAACCCACGAAGACTCCGGTGTTGGTGTTGGCCAGAGTCGTTGGCGCGGTGCCCGAATGCTCCACGGCGCGCCACGCCGTCTCCAGCAGTAGCCGATGTTGCGGGTCCATCATTCTGACCTCGCGCGTCGACATGCCGAAGAACGGCGCGTCGAACCCCGTCACGTCATCGACAAAACCTGCACGCCGGGTCACGACCTTGCCAGGCGCACTGGGCTCCGAGTCGAAGAATTCGTCGGCATCCCACCGGTCACTGGGCACCTCCGATATCGCGTCCCGCCCCTCGCGCAGCACGTCCCAGAATTGGTCCGCGTCGGCGGCACCCGGGAAACGCGCCGCGTAGCCGACGATGGCAAAACGCGGGGCTGGTTCGGTCGGATGTTCGGCGAATCCCATGCCCCGTTGTCCTCCGTCACTGGCCGTAGCTAACTTATTCGACGGTAAGGTTAACTTCTCGGCGGTCAGAATGTGATGCCGAAGGGCCGCCTGCGGCGCCCCCCGGGATCAATATCGAGAACACTATGGCATGTGTACCTGTGCGGTGCGCGCCACAGGTTTCCGGTGTTAAGTCTGCGGACGGCCACCGATGATCCGAGGGTATGTTGATCCTCCGACGAGGATGCCGGAACGGGACCGGCCAAGCTGAGAGGACGACGTTTTGCGCATCGGGAAGATAACCATCGGTGCCCTCAACGAATGGTCTCTGACGCCCGGTTCGGTCACCTCGTGGCACCCGACTCCCGCGGCCCAGGAAACCGCTCGACGAGCGCCGGTCAGCTCGGTGCCAGTTAGCTACATGCAAGGCCAGCACCTGCGCAACTACTGCGAGCGGGCAGCGGCAGGACTCAACTTCTCCCGGCAGATCATCGCCAGCTGCGACGTGGCGGGCCAGTGCGACATCTCGGCCATGGATCACGCGGTGAACGCATATCTGCGTCGGCATGACACGTTCCGCAGTTGGTTCGAACCGGCCGATGACGGAGGGTTCGTCCGGCACACCATCAACGATCCAGCGAGCATCGAGTTCGTTCCTGTCGATCAGGGTCAGATGACGGTCGAGGAAATCCGCGCTCACGTCATCGACATCCCGAGTCCGTTGGAGTGGGGCTGCTTCACGTTCGGGGTGATTCAGCACGGGGATTACTTCAGCTTCTTCGCCGCCATGGATCACGTCCACGGCGACGCCACGTTGATCGGCACGACGATGATGGAAGCCAACGGAATGTATTCGGCGATGAGCGGGAGTGGTCAGGCCCTCACGCTGCCCGACGCCGGTAGCTTCGACGACTTTTGCGTCCGCGAGCGCGAGGACACGTCGGCGTTGACCTTGGATTCGCCGGGCGTGCGCGCGTGGATCGACTTCGCCGAGAACAACCGTGACGGCTTTCCGGAATTCCCATTGCCGCTCGGTAACCCGCTGGAATCGACCAGCAGTGACATGACGTCTGAAATTCTGATGAGCCCGGCGCAGACGGAACGCTTCGAGGCTGCTTGTGCGTCGGCGGGCGCGCGTTTCGTCGGCGGCCTATTTGCCTGCCTCGGCTTGGTGGAGCACGAGTTCACCGGTGCTCTCACCTATTACGGGCTCACTCCGAGGGACTCCCGCACGGCCAGCGACAACTTCATGACGCAGGGCTGGTTTACCGGCTTGATCCCGATCATCGTCCCGGTCGCAGCGACCTCTTTCAGTGATGCGGCGTGGGCGGCGCAGGCTTCGTTCGATTCGGGTCTGGACATGGCGAGGGTGCCGTATTACCGCGTGCTGGAGTTGGCGCCGTGGTTGAACTGGCCGCGGCCGAACTTTCCGGTGTCGAACTTCTTGCACGGTGGTGCTGCGCCGCTCAACGCCGTCCTCGCCGCAGCCGACATGGGCCTCGCGAACAACGTCGGTATCTACCCCGACGACCGGTATTCGTATCAGTTGACGATCTACATATTCCGCTATGGCGAAGGCACGGTGATGGCGATCATGCATCCCGACAACCCGGTTGCCAAGAAGTCGGCCACTCGCTACATGGAGGCGGTGAAGTCGGTGTCCGTGCGGGTTGCCGACAGCGGGCACTGGGGACGCGTCGCGTAGCGGCGGCAAATCGCTTCGGACGCGAGGACCAAGATGGTGATGGCGAGGATGAGGGCGATATGCGACGGCTAGCCGATCTCGTGGTGCGGTGGCCATGGGCGGTGATCGGCGTTTGGGTTGCGATGGCGATCGCCCTGCCGCTGTCGTTCCCGTCGCTCGGCACAATGGCCGAGAAACATCCGCTCGCCATCCTGCCCAGCGATGCGCCGTCGAGTGTCACCGCTCGAAAGATGACCGAGGCGTTTCACGAATCCGGCAACGACGATCTCGTCCTTGTCGCGCTAACCAACGAGAAGGGGCTGGCACCCGCGGACGAGG
>JAOPWT010000007.1 GCA_025965555.1 Mycobacterium sp. | reverse complement strand
GTCGGCCAGCTGCAGCTTGTCGATCGCGGCCTTGGTGGCGTCGCGGTTGGTCGTCGGCGACACCAGCACCGTCGCAGTGCCCGCGTAGGCGATCAGACCGAGGTTGATGCCCGGCGTCAGCTGATCGGCGAACTGCTTGGCGGCTTCCTGGGCCGCGGCCAGCCGACTGGGTGCGACGTCGGTGGCGCGCATCGACTGCGAGACGTCGATCACCAGCATCACCACGGCACGGTTGCGTGGTATCCGAACGTCGTTCGTCGGCCCGGCCATGGCGATGGTGAACAGCAGCAGCGACAGCACCATCAGTATCGCGGACAGGTGCCGCCAGCGCGACGGCCGCTTGGGGGCCACGCTCTCCAGCAGTTCCATGTTGGCGAAGCGCAGCATCCGCTTCTGCCTGGCCACCTGAACGACGACGTAGAAGCCGACCAAGCCCAGGACGACGAGCAGGAAGAGGAAGAACCACGGGTTCTTGAACCCAGCCAAACTCAACGTGCCAAAAAACGGTAATGTCATGTACCACTTGTCATTTCAGTAATCGGTCGGCAAGCGCTCATCGGGACGCAAGGGCTCCCCGGCGTCGACTGGCCACGAACCGCACGACGTCGGCGATCCAGTCGCGGTCGGTGCGCAGGGTCAGCAGCGGTGCGTTGCAACGGCGCAGGGTGCGGGCGACGTCCGCGCGATGCGCGGCCGCCGCCTTGGCGAAGTCGGCACGCAGTTGCGCATCGATGGTGAACTCGCGGGTCACACCGGATTCGGTGTCCTGAAGGACCACGTCGCCGACGTCGGGCAGTTCGACGTCACGCGGATCGATCACCTCGATGCCGAGCACCTCGTGCCGTCCGGCGATGGCTCGCAGCGGGCGCATCCAGTTGATCGGGCCGAGGAAGTCGCTGATGATCACCGCCATGCCGCGCCGTCGCTCGGGCCTGCGCAACGCGTCGATGGCTGCGGCGAGATCACCGCGCACGCCCAAGGGCGCCCGCGGCATTGTCGCGATCGCGCGGAGCAGCTCGTGCTCGTGGATACGCCCACTGAGCGCAGGCACCCGTTTCGTGCTGTCGCCGTTGGTGATCACCGCACCGAGGCGGTTGCCGCCGCCGCTGTTGAGGAACGCGATGGACGCGGCCGCGGCCACGGCGAGATCGCGCTTCTCGCAGCCGGCCGTGCCGAAGTCCAGACTCGCCGAGACGTCCACCACCAACCAGGTCTCGAGTTCGCGGTCAGCGATCATCTGCCGCACGTGCGGTGTGGTGGTCCGCGCGGTCACCGACCAGTCCATGCGGCGGACGTCGTCACCGGGTTGGTAGATCCGGGAATCCCCTGGCTCGGAACCCGGTCCAGGCACCAAACCCTGATGATCGCCGTGCAGCACGCCGTCGAGCTTGCGGCGGACCGTCAGCTCGAGCTTGCGCAGTGCGACCGATAGCTCGGGATCCCTAATCTGACCGCGTTGCAGCGACGGAAGATCCACGCGGGACGTCGGACCACCAGATGAACGAGTCACCGACCGCCGGCCGCCGCCGCGGCGGGCATGGCGGGCGCCACCGAATGTCCTTGTTGCGGAATGGCATTGACCTGTGGCAGCGCAACGGTCTGCATGATCCGGTTGATGACCGTCTCGGCGGACACCTCGTCGGCCAGCGCATCGTAGGTCAGCACCAGGCGGTGCCGAAGCACGTCGGGAATGACCTCGACGACGTCCTGCGGGATCACGTAGTCGCGGCCGCGCACCAGCGCCAGCGCCCGCGACGCGGCGATGATGCCGAGCGAGGCACGCGGCGAAGCACCGTAGGCGATCCACGCCTTGGCGTCGGGCATGCCGAACTTCTCGGGCTCGCGGGTCGCCGTCACGATGCGCACGACGTAGTCGACCAGGGCGTGATGCACGAAGATGCCCGCCGCGATGTCCTGCAACCTCAGAAGGTCACCGGTGTTGAGGATCTGCTTCGGCGTTGGCGGCGTGACACCCATCCGGTAGATGATCTCGCGCTCTTCCTCGGGTGTCGGGTAGTCGACGTTGAGCTTGAACAGGAAGCGGTCGCGCTGTGCCTCGGGGAGCGAGTAGACGCCCTCCTGCTCGATGGGGTTCTGCGTCGCCATGACGAGGAACGGGCTCGGCAGCGGGAAGGTCTTGCCACCGAGTGAGACCTTGCGCTCGGCCATCACCTCCAGCAGTGCGGACTGCACCTTGGCCGGCGCGCGGTTGATCTCGTCGGCGAGCAGGAAGTTCACCATGACGGGCCCGACCTCGATGTCGAACTCTTCCTTGCCCACCCGGTAGATGCGGGTACCGACGATGTCGGTCGGCACCAGGTCGGGGGTGAACTGAATGCGGGCGAAGGTACCGCCGACGACCTTGGCGAACGTCTCGACCGCGAGGGTCTTGGCCACGCCGGGCACGCCTTCGAGCAGCACGTGCCCCTTGGCGAGGAGGCCGACCAGCATGCGCTCGACCAACAGGTCCTGACCGACGATGATCCGCTTGACCTCGAAGATCGCCCGTTCGAGCGTGTGCACCTCGTGCTGCAGGCCGCCGTTCGTCGACGGAGCCGGCTGGGGGCCGCCTGGTGGGAAGCCCTGTGTCGGGGGCTGCCCGGGGAAACCTCCGGCGCCCTGCGGCGGCCCACTCGGTGACGTCATTCAGTTTCCTCCCACATGTTCTGGTCCGGCGCCTGCGTTCAGACCGCTGGTCTTGATGAATCCGTGGCGCCAGAGCCACTCGGCGGACGCTCCCCGTCAACTATTCCAGGCAGTTCGGGATCCGTCGACGTGCCCTGCCGTTGGGCGGTCTCGATCAGGACTCGATGAACCGCACCAGGTGCGGCGACATGCCTGCGGTGCGCACCGGGCTCACCGTCACTTTGCCCGCACTCCCCGATGCCTCCAGCATCTTGCCGTTACCGAGGAAGATCGTCACGTGCTGGCTGCCGCCGGGCCCATAGAAGATCAGATCTCCGCGCTTGGCCTGCGACGGCGGGATCGGCCGTCCCGCATTGTACTGGTCTCCGGAGTACTTCGGGATCTGCACGCCAACGCCCGCGAAGGCGTAGCGGGTGAAGCCGGAGCAGTCGTAGCCGATCTTGCCGGTGTCGTAGTCCACGCCCTCGCTGGGCCCGTTGAGAGAACCGCCGCCCCACGAGTACGGCACGCCGATCTGCGATCCGCCTCGCCGGATCACGTACTCGATGGCCTGCGGGCCGCGGACCCGGCTGCCCGGCAGCGCCGCGGGTCCGCTGCCGCCCAGACCGATGCTGGACAGGAACTGCTGACCGAGGCTCTGCGTGGTCTGCAGCGCGATCGCGCTCGCTTGAAACGATGCGTTCGCGATCGCGACGGGGTCGCCGGGTGCGCCGGAGCTGACGACCTTGGGCAGCGTGGGATCCCACTGACCGTCGGTCGGGTCGGCGCTCGCAGGCGCCACGGCACCGAACGTCAGCGCACCCAACGAGGTTGCGAGCACCAGGGCACGACGAAGGAACTTCACACGCAAGAAAACCACCATCAGTATTCGATGTAGCGGATGACGTACGGCGTCATGCCACTGGTCCGGACGGGCGACACCTTCACGTTGGAACCGGTGTACGGCGCTTCCAGCATCTGGCCGTTGCCGAGGTACAGGGTCACGTGCTGGCTGCCGCCGGGGCCGTAGAAGATCACGTCGCCGCGCCGCATCTGAGACGACGGGATCTTGCGGCCCAGCTCGTACTGGGCGCCGGAGTAGTGCGGCAGTTTGATGCCGACGCCGGCAAAGGCGTACAGGATCAGGCCGGAGCAGTCGAAGCCGGTCGTGCCCGCCCCCGAGTCGATGCCCCGGCTCGGCCCGACCGCGTTGCCGCCACCCCACGAGTACGGGACGCCCATCTGTGAACCCGCCCGCTGGATGACGTACTCCGAGGCCTGCCTGCCGTAGACGCGGGGTATCGCGCCGTTGGTGTAACCGGTTGGCGTGGGCAGGATCCCGAGCTTCTGCAAGAAGTTGTGGCCCATCTGCTGGGTGGCCTGCGCCGAGGTGGTCGCGATCCCGAGGACCGAGTTGAGGATCGCGATCGGGTCACCGCTGACGAACGCGCTGGGGATCGCGGGCAGCGTGGGATCCCAGCCGACGTCCCACTTCGAATTTCCGGGTGCCGCCGCGGCGGGATCGCGGTCCCAGTTGGTCGACGGGTTGGCCGCCGCGACAGGGGCTGCCTGCGGGGCCACGTTGGTGGCGGGCGCCGACCACTCACGGGCGTCGGCAAGCTTGGCCTGTGCCGCCGACCGCTCGGCGGTGAGCCGATCCAGTTCGGCCTGCTGGTCCTTGAACGTCTGCTGGACCTGTGTCAGGGACGCGACGGCTACATCCTGGCTGGACTGCGCGTCGACGACGCTCTGGTCGGCCTTCTGCTTGGCCAGTCGGGCCGCCGACTCCCGGTTGACCTGTTCGGTGCGGGCGCGCTGAAGATCGGTGATGGCCTGTTGGGTACTGACGTTCAACGTCTCGCCGGTGGCCGTGGTGTTGAGGATGTCCGCCGGGTCCTTGGCCGTCACGTACGCCGCCGACGGACCGTTCATGTAGGTCGACGCGGCGAAGGTGTTGAAGCGCTGTTGCGCCGAGGAGATGGCCGCGTTGGCGTCCTTGAGCGAAACCTGGCTGGCGTCGACCTCGCCCTGGGCGGCCGCCGCGTTGTCCCGCGCGGTCTGGACGTCGAGGATCGCCTTGTTGACGCTCTCCTGCTCGGTCTGGATGTTCGCGCCGAGTTCCTGCAACTTCTGATCGGCGTTGGCGACGGCGGCGACGAGGCCTGCGATTCCCTCTGGGTTCGCAGGCTCGGCGGTCGCGACGCCCACGCCGTAGGCGAACGCGGACGCGACGAGAACACCGCATGCGAGCGAACCCGCTATCGAGGCGCGAAGGCTGCGTCTCATTGGACTCCGGTCTCCTAAGGCTCAACGCGAACGTGATGGCACGTCCGTCGGGCCCTGTAGTCACAGGAGTCACATAAATCACAACTGCAACAGCAGGCGCCTTCTGCACCGTACGTCACATCAACCGTTAAAGAAACGCCAGCAAGAAATTACACGTTTGTAATTGAATGGAAGTTATCGAATGGTGATGTTCGGTAAATGAAATGCGGTTGACAGCGTCAGTTGGCTGCCGCCACAGGCGTTTCCGCGACGTCGGCGTTTCGGGCGCGGACCTGCCGGATCCGGGTCGCCACGGCCGCGACTGCGACCCCGAGAACGAGCACGAGCGTAAATGGCGTCCATGCGAAATGTGGTGTCGTCAATTCGGTCACGAAATTTTGCGAGGCCACCACCGGACTACCACTCACCTTCGCGATGTCCTGGCCCGCTTCCAGCGTGACTCGGTCGAAGTTCGGACTGTAGGTTCCGGCGAACGACGGGCTCAGCACCAGCACCGTCGAACCCGGGTAGTCCTTGCCCACCTCGGTGGCAATGTCGCGAAGCGGAGTTTCGATGGGCGGGTTCTTGTCGAGCACGACGAGCTTGAGGTCGATGCCCTTCTGTTTCGCATCGGCCACGACCCGAGCCAGCCCGGCGTTGGCGGGGACGTCGGGGGCGCTCACGCCATCGTCGCGGAGATCGGCCCGAACCAGGTCCATGCAGGCGTCCGGTGGCGTCGCGGCGGGATCCTTGCCGACGAGTTCGCACACCTGCGACGGGATGAACAGTGGCACCTGCGGAGTCGTCACGTGCCAGACGGTACCGCCAACAGGGCCCGATCGGCTGGCAGCACGCGCGGATCGGGGGAAGACTGGGACCCGCACCGAGATGGTTTACAGGACAAGCGTACTGTTGGAATTGCTACCGCCGCGACACAGCCCGTCACGGTGAATATCGAACCGGGAGTTGATGTGACCAGCGTTAATTCGTTTGGAGCCCACGACACGTTGAAGGTCGGGGACGAGGCCTACGAGATCTACCGCCTGGACGCGGTACCCGGAACCGAGAAACTTCCCTACAGCCTCAAGGTGCTCGCCGAGAACCTGCTGCGCACCGAAGACGGCACCAACATCACCAAGGACCACATCGAAGCCATCGCCAACTGGGATCCCTCGGCCGACCCGAGCATCGAGATCCAGTTCACGCCGGCGCGCGTCATCATGCAGGACTTCACCGGCGTGCCGTGCATCGTCGATCT
>JAOPWT010000604.1 GCA_025965555.1 Mycobacterium sp. | reverse complement strand
GAACTGCTCGCGCTCCTGCGCGTAGGCCAGTGCGTACTCGTACGCCGCGCGCGCGACGCCGAGCGCCATGGCGCCGACTGTCGGACGGGTGCGTTCGAAGGTCTTCATCGCCGCCTGCCCTGCGGAGCTCTTGCCCTCGCGCGCCTTGGCGATCCGCTCGTCGAACTTCTCCATGCCCCCGATGATCAGGCGGCCGGGAATCCGGACGTCGTCGAGGACGACCTCGGCGGTGTGCGAAGCACGGATGCCGTGCTTCTTGAACTTCTGGCCCTGGCTGAATCCCTTCGTGCCTGGCGGGATGATGAACGTCGCCTGCCCGCGCGATCCCAGCTCGGGATGCACCGATGCCACGACGATGTGCACGTTGGCGATGCCGCCGTTGGTCGCCCACGTCTTCGTGCCGTTGATTACCCACTCGTCGTTGCCCTCGTCGTACTTGGCTCGGGTGATGATGGCCGACACGTCCGAACCGGCCCCTGGCTCCGACGCACAGAAGGAACCCAGCAAGGGCTCGTCGACGGTGCCGAACATTTGCGGCAGCCACTCCCCTAGTTGCTCGGGTGTTCCCGTGGCCGCCAGTGACGCGGCGGCCAGTCCGGTACCGAGGATCGACAGAGCAATACCCGCGTCACCCCAGAACATCTCCTCGAAGACGGTGAGCATGCCCAGCCCCGACGGCTCGGCGGCCTGCGTGGCGAACAGCTCTACCGAATACAGCCCGACCTTGGCGGCCTCCTGGATGATGGGCCACGGCGTCTCCTCGCGCTCGTCCCATTCCGCCGCTGCGGGCCGAACGATCTTTTCAGCGAAGTCGTGTACCCAATCCCGAACCTCGATCACGTCATCGGAGAGTTCGAGTGAAAACGTCATGGCGAGTGGTCCTTTCGGCGGATTCACCCCGCACGTAGGTGGCCGGACTGGTCACACGTGGCAACCACGTCACTATTCGGTGAACAACTGTACACAGGCACTGGCCACGCGTCCAAGGCGACCCATCGCGATTCACTGTGGCTTGACGCATATTACGGCGCGCCGTAATAATTGGCGTCGTGTCGACTCCGGCCATCACCCTGTTCGCCATCGTCGTCCTCCTGGCGTGCGTGCAACTCGGCGGTCGGGTGTACGAGTTGCGCGTCCTGGACCCGATCTGGCCCAATCGGCCGGCCATCGTGCAGCCACGGCACGGTGGCGTCTCGCGTCGCAGGTTCTGGATCCCGGTACATGCGGCGTTCGAGGTGGCGCTGCTTGCGGCCCTCGTCGCGAGCTGGAGCCATTCCCACGTGCGTACCGCGCTGCTCGTCGCCGTGGCCAGTCATGCGGCCATGCGGATCTGGTCATTTCTGGACTTCATCCCCAAAACCGTCGCCTTCGAGAAGGCCGACCCCGCAACCATCGACCGCGATGCCGCCGTGCGGTGGTCGAGGCGCAGCCTGCTCCGACTACCACTCGACGTCGTCACCTGCGCGGCGACCCTGACCGCCCTGGTGGCCGCGTCGTGAACGAGAAGCTCTCGCGGACAGAGCTTCTCGCGCAACTGCGGCGCGTAGGTCGCGAACACAGCGACGCCACCGTGCTGTTCCACTCCACCCTGGCTGCCCAACTCGGTCTGCACCCCACCGACTACAAAGCGCTCGGGGTGCTCGATCGGCTCGGCCCCATGAGCGCCGGAGACCTGGGTCGGCACACGGGTTTGGCTGCCGCATCGGTGACCAACCTCATCGAACGACTCGCCGCCAAGGGGTTCCTGCGCCGCGAGCCCGACCCCGCCGACCGGCGCCGCGCGCTTCTGCACGCCGAGGTCCAGGAACTCACCGACAACGAGTTCTTCGCGTCGTGGCAACGGTCGGCCGCCCAGCTGTGGCAGCGTTACACCGACACGGAACTGGCCGTCATCCTCGACTTCCTGGCCGACACCGCCGAACGGCTGCGTGCGCGCACCGAGGCGGTCACGGGCGTCGGGCACGATGGCCCGAGACACCAGGAACGGCGCGCCCATGCCGCAGGACGAAGCCAGTGAGCCGCGTCGGACGTCGCCGGCCTCCCTCGGCGCGCACTACGCCGCCGGCCTCACCTTCGCGTACCTCATCACCGCTGCCGAGGTCCTCGCCGTCGTGTGGTCGCTCACCGGGCGGACGTTCGGCGACACGAAGGCGCTGCTGACTCAGAGCAACATCGTGACGCTGGCCGTCGTCGTCGCGGCGGGTGCCGTCGTCGTCGCGGTCGGCGGCTACCGGCAGATCGCGCCTTCGTTGCGCTGGTTGCACTCCGAGACGATCCACGACGGCCGCGAACGGCACAGGGCGATCAACATCGTCCGGCATCAATCCGCCCTGCTGCTCGGCGTCTGGGCGGTCAGCGGTGCCATCCTCCTGGTGTCGAATCTCGAGGCGGGCGTCGGGCCTGCGATGCTGATCGGTTTCGCCGTCGGGTTCGGCGGAGCCTCCACCATGAGTGCGAGTCTGCTGTTCACACAACGCATCTACCGACCGGTCGTCGCTGCCGCCACCGTCGACGACGTCCCCAGCCGCGCCACCGCTCCGGGCATCGCCACCCGCCTGGTGATGATGTGGTTGGTCAACAGCGCACTGCCCAGCGCCGCGATCGTCGGACTGATCCTGTGCAAGGCCAACGGCTGGCTGATCCCCGTCACCGCCTCGCTGGACGTCCCCATCGTCGTGCTGTCGGTGGTGTCGGTACTGCTGGGTCTGCGCGCGCTCATCCTGGTGGCCCGCTCGATCGCCGATCCCGTCCGGGACGTCGTCGACGGCATGGCCGAAGTCGAGCAGGGGCGCATCGGACGCACCGTCGACGTCTACGAACAATCCGAGATCGGCCATCTTCAGCGCGGATTCAACAGCATGGTGACGGGCCTGGCGGAACGCGACCGCATCCGTGACCTGTTCGGGCGTCACGTCGGTCCCGCCGTCGTGAGGCTGGCCATGGCGGGCGACGACTCCTTGACAGGTGAGGTTCGCGACGTGGCGATCCTGTTCATCGACCTTGCGGGCTCGACCAGTTTGGCCGCCACCCTCAGCCCTCCGGAGGTGGCAGAGATCCTCAACGACTTCTTCCGGATCGTCGTGGCCGCAGTGGACGAGAACGCCGGGTCCATCAACCAGTTCCAGGGCGACGCGGCGCTGGTCGTCTTCGGCAGGGAGCGCCCTGCCGATGCGGCGCTCGCCACCGCCCGCGCGCTGTCCGCGGATCTCTGCAGGTTGCCCATCGTCGACTTCGGCATCGGCGTCTCGGCCGGGCCGGTCTTCGCAGGCAACATCGGTGCGGAGAACCGCTACGAGTACACGGTGATCGGCGATCCCGTGAACGAGGCAGCCCGCCTGGCGGACACCGCAAAGACCACGCCGGACAGGGTGATGGCATCGGGAGCCGCCATCACCCGCACCGACCACACCGAGCGAGGCCAATGGAACCCACACGGTTCGATCGTGCTACGCGGACGGGCCGAGGCCACCCAGGTCTCGGTCCCTCGCCGGCCCACCGGCGACAATGGCGAGCATGCCGACCATTGACCCCTTCCGCATCGCCGTTCCCGACGACGTACTGACCGATCTGCGCCGCCGACTGACCGACACCCGCTGGCCGGAAGCGGAATGCGTGGCCGACTGGAGCCAGGGCATCCCCCTGGCGTACACGCGCGAGCTCGCGACGTACTGGGCCGACGACTACGACTGGCGGTCCCGGGAGGCGGCGCTGAACCGGTTCGACCAATTCACCACCGAGATCGACGGGCTACCAATCCACTTCGTACATCAGCGATCTCGACATCCCGATGCCTTCCCACTCGTCATCACGCACGGGTGGCCCGGTTCGATCGTCGAGTTCCAGAAGGTCATCGCACCACTCACCGACCCCACCGCCCACGGCGGCCGGGCGGAGGACGCCTTCCACGTGGTGTGCCCGTCGCTGCCGGGCTACGGGTTCTCCGGCAAGCCGGCCGCAACGGGGTGGAACACCGACAGGATCGCGCGGGCGTGGGAGACGTTGATGGTGCGGCTCGGCTACGACCGCTACGGCGCGCAGGGCGGCGACTGGGGTGCCGCCGTGACGACCGACATCGGGCGAAACGTCGGACACTGCGTCGGAATCCACACCAACATGCCGATCGGCAGACCACCGGCCAGCGCGCTGGAGAACCCGACCGACGAGGAGAGGACCGCACTCGCGGCGCTGAAGTACTACCGGGACGTCGACTCCGGGTACTACAAGCAGCAGGCCACTCGACCGCAGACGGTCGGCTACGGGCTGGTGGATTCGCCTGCCGCGCAACTGGCCTGGATCATCGAGAAGTTCTGGTCGTGGACCGACTGCGACGGCCACCCCGAGAACACGCTCACCCGCGACGAACTACTCGACAACGTGACGCTGTACTGGGTGACGGCGACCGGCGCATCGTCGGCCAGGTTGTACTGGGAGAGCATGGCGGCCTTCGGATCGGGCGGCCGCGTCGAGCTACCGACCGGCGTGGCGTCCTTTCCCAAGGAGATCAGCCGTCCACCGCGTGCGTGGTGCGAGCCGAACTACCACATCACGCACTGGACCACGATGCCCCGCGGCGGCCACTTCGCCGCGTTCGAGCAGCCCGATCTCTACGTGCAGGACGTGCGCACGTTCTTCGCGACCGTGCGCTGAGCGGGCGGGGCGAGTTTGCCCAGTATCGGCTCAAACATGCTGCGACCCGGACGAAGTCGGCGCACAGCAAACACCGTCGGCCGCCGGTCCGAGCACGCGGAGGAAAACTCGAATGGACCGGATGCGTAATTGCGTACGGCGCGCCAGAAACGTGTCACACTTCTAAGTCTCGGCCGTGGCGGGCGGCCCTTTGTGTGGTCGAAGTGGAGAACGTGATTACTTCACATTGGCGTATCGCAGCGGGTGCGTGGCTGCTTGCGGTCAGCCTCGTGTTGAGCGCCGGTGCCGCCGCCGCATTCGCCGATCCGGGATCCGATGCGACCAAGGATGCCGACGGCGCTTCCACCGCCAGCAGCGCTGCCGCCCAGGAGGATGCGCCCGCCGCGGTCGGCGCGGAGAAGCAGCGACCGCACCCAGCAGGCAGCGAACCCACGGCGACGCCCGACCGACGCGACGTGAGCGCCGAGTCGCCTGCCCCCCGCACCCAGACCTCGCCGGGACGGGTCGGCTGGCGGGAGGTCGCCACTGCGGCCGGCGGCGAGCCTGA
>JAOPWT010000597.1 GCA_025965555.1 Mycobacterium sp. | reverse complement strand
CCCCGAGACTCTGACCGCGCAGGGCCGCGGCGCGTTCTACGAGTCCACGGGCTGCTTCCGCGACATGATCTCCACTCACCTGTGTCAGGTTCTCGGGTTCGTGGCGATGGAGCCGCCGGTGCATCTGGACGAGCGTTCGCTACGCAACGAGAAATCCAAGGTCTTCGCCGCCATGCGACCACTGGATCCGAGCCGGGTGATCTTCGGCCAGTACGACGGCTACCGGGACGAGGACGGCGTCGCAGACGATTCGACCGTCGAGACCTTCGTGGCGCTCGAAGCCTTCGTCGACACCGAACGGTGGCAGGGCGTCCCCTTCTACCTGCGCACCGGCAAGGCGCTGGCGGCCAATCGGCGCACCGTCACGCTGACCTTCCGCACACCGCCAATGGGCCGGTTCGGTGATAGCGAGTACGGGCCCAACCAGCTGATGATCGAATTGAGCGACACCCCCGAATTCGGCGTCAGCTTGATGGCGAAGCGACCCGGACCGCGAATGGACTTGATGCCGTTGACCTTTCACCTCGACCTGGCCGACGAGGATCCCGACGACACCCCGCTGGAAGCCTACGAGCGGCTGCTCCTCGACGTACTCCGCGGCGACCAAACGCTGTTCACCCGCGCGGACGAAGTGGATCGGTTGTGGGAGATCTGCCAACCCGTGCTCGACCATCCGCCCACGCCGCGGCCCTATGCCCGCGGCTCCTGGGGTCCCGAGGAGGCGCTGAAGCTGCCGGGACCGGACGGGTGGCGACTGCAGTGACAGCCGACGGGCTGGGTATCTCGGAACACGGCCTGATCGGGGATCTCCGCACGTGCGCGCTCGTCGGGACCGACGGCACCATCGACTGGTTCTGCGCCCCCCGGTTCGACTCGCCCAGCGTGTTCGGCTCGATCCTCGACCGGGACCGCGGCGGAAGTTGGCGGCTCGGACCCGACTGCGAGGAGCCGCGTACCCAGCAGTTCTACTTCCCCGACACCGCCGTGCTGATCACCCGCTTCCTCACCGCCGACGGCGTCGCCGAGGTGCACGACTTCATGCCCGTGCTCGGCATCGGTGATCCCGAGCACCGACAACGCATCGTGCGCAGGGTGAGCGGCGTGCGCGGCAAGATCCACATGCGGATGAAGTTCGATGCCAGGCCCGACTATGCCCGCCAACGTTGTGTGGCCGAGCATGCGGGTGACGGCGTCCTCGTCACCGGCGACGGAGTCCGGATGGGGCTCATTGCGACAACGGCATTGAACATCGACGACGACAACAACACCCGCGTCAGCGCCGACGTCGAACTCACCAAGGGCGACACGGCGCTGTTCGTGCTGGAACTCCTCGACGGCGACGACATGCCGTCCGCCAACGCGGTGGACATGACCGACGCGCTGATGGACGCCACCACCTCGTACTGGCGGCACTGGCTGTCGCAGTCGCGGTACACGGGCCGCTGGCGGGAGATGGTGCACCGGTCGGCGATCACGCTGAAGCTCCTGACGCATGAACAGACCGGGGCCGTCATCGCCGCGCCGACCACCAGCATCCCCGAACTCGTTGGCGGAAGCCGCAATTGGGACTACCGTTACGTCTGGGTCCGCGACGCCGGCTTCAGCCTCTACGCGCTGCTGCGGTTGGGTTTCACCGACGAAGCCCGCGCGTTCATCGGGTGGCTGTCGGAGCGGCTTGGCCGCGAGCGCCGCGAAAACCACCGCCTCGGACCCCTGAGGGTGCTCTACGACATCGACGGCAACGTGCCCGCGGAGGAAGTCGAACTGGAGCACCTCAGCGGCCACCGCGACTCCCGGCCGGTGCGCATCGGGAATGCCGCCGTCGAGCAACTTCAGCTCGACATCTACGGCGACATCATCGACTCGGTGTACCTGTTCAACAAGTACGGGGCCGGCATCAGCAGCGACGCCTGGAACGACGTCATCGAGGTCGTCCACTGGGTGATGGAGAACTGGGACCGCAAGGATGCGGGCATGTGGGAGGTGCGGGGCGACGACCGCGCCTACACCACGTCGCGCCTGATGTGCTGGGTCGCGTTGGAGCGCACCATCCGCATCGCGCGGCAGCGTGGGCTTCCCGGCGACATTGGCGCCTGGTCGAAGGTGCGCGACGAGATCTACGAACGCATCATGACCCGCTGCTGGAACGAGGAGCTGCAGGCGTTCACCCAGACCGAGGGTGGCAGCCAGCTCGACGCAGGGGTTCTGCTGATGCCGATGGTCAAGTTCCTCTCCCCCGCCGACCCGAAGTTCCTGTCGACGTTGAAGGCCATCGAAGCCGACCTGGTCACCGACAGCCTGGTCTTCCGCTACACGCCCGAGTCCGACGGGCTCGACGGCGAGGAAGGCACCTTCTCGCTGTGCTCCTTCTGGTACGTGGAGGCGCTCACCCGCGCGGGACGGCTCGACGACGCGCAACTGGCACTGGAGAAGATGTTCACCTACGCCAACCACGTCGGGCTCTATGCCGAACAGGTCAGTGCCACCGGCGACCAGGTGGGCAACTTCCCGCAGGCCTTCACGCACTTCGCACTCATCAGCGCCGCGATCAACCTGGACCGCGCGCTCGACAAAGGGAGCTCCACATGACCTTCAAGAATTCCACCGCTCAGCAGGAACGTGCTGCCCTCGTCACCACGATGCGCGGCGTCGGGCCCGAGCAACCCACCCTCTGCGGCGGCTGGACCACCCGTGACCTGGCGGCCCACCTCGTCGTACGGGAGCGGCGACTCGACGCAGCGCCGGGCATCCTGATCCCGAAGTTGGCGGACTACACCGAACGCGTGCAGAACCAGGTGGCCGCCGAGAACGACTGGAACGTGCTGCTCGACCAGATCGCGTCTGGGCCGCCTCTCTTCTCACCGTTCAAGCTTCTCGACCCCTTGGTCAACGTCGCCGAGATGTTCATCCACCACGAAGATGTCCGACGAGCCGTAAGTGGTTGGGAACCAAGAGAACTCGATAAGGGCACCACAGCGGCGCTGGCCAGGCAGGTCGGCCTCATGGCACGGATGACGATGTCCAAGACTCCCGCGCACGTGTCGCTGCGCACACCCGACGGCAAGACCCTCGCCACGCTCGGCAAGGGACCCACCGTGGTCGTCACCGGCGATCCCGGCGAGCTGCTGATGTTCATCTCCGGCCGGGAAGAGGCCAAGCTCACCTTCTCCGGGGACGATGACGCGGTTGCCGCTGTTCGCGGCGGTGAGCGCGGGCTCTGAGGCTCGGCGGGCTGGAGCGAAGCGACCCGGGGATTAGGATCGGCGGGCTGGAGCGAAGCGACCCGGGGATTAGGATCGGCGGGCTGGAGCGAAGCGACCCGGGGATTAGGATCGGCGCCATGGACTTCCGCGTATTCGT
>JAOPWT010000567.1 GCA_025965555.1 Mycobacterium sp. | reverse complement strand
CGTTGGCCTGACTCACGAACCGATTCGGCTGTTCTTATACGACAACCCCGGCGTGTACATCGTTCTGGTCTACCTGTACTTCCCGTTCGCGGCGCTCACGCTGTACGCGTCGCTGGAGAGGTTCGATTGGCGACTGCTGCACGCCGCCGTCGACTTGGGTGCGACGCCGATGCGGGCCGTCGCGCTCGTCTTGCTGCCGCAGATGAAGTTGGCGATGGTGACGGCCGGAATATTCGTCTTCATCCCGATTCTCGGTGAGTACCTCGCGCCGGCGGCCATCGGCGGCACTCATGGCGTGATGATGGGCAACCTGATTTCGAACTTCTTCTCCGGCTACCTGCTTCCGCTGGGGTCGGCGGCCAGTGTGCTGATCGCCCTGGTGATCCTCGCGGTGCTGATTCTGTTCCGGCGGAGTCTCGACACGAAGGACATCTATGGCTGACGACCTGCGGGCCGTGAATCCCCGGGCACGGTTGTTCCGAACGATCTTGACGGTGTACGGCGTCGGAATTTACATCTTCCTGTTCGCTCCGATCGCCGTGTTGATCCTGCTGTCGTTCAACTCTTCGCCGGTGGTCGGGTTCCCGATGGCGGGCTTCACCACGGATTGGTATGCCAGGCTCCCGAAGGACCGCGTCATTCTCGAGGCGCTGACCCAGTCGTTGGTGGTCGCCTTCTGGGTGACCCTGTTGGCCACGTTCATCGGGACCACGGCGGCATTTCCCTTGGTACGGGCCAACATAAAGAATCGCGGTGGCGTGCGCGTCTTCATCACGCTGCCGATCATGATGCCCGGCCTGCTGATTGGTGTCTCAATCCTGGTACTGGCCTCGAATGTGTTGCACATTCAGCCCTCACTGCCGGTAGCGATCATCGGGCAGACGGTGCTCGCGGCGCCGTTCGTCATCCTGGTGGTGTCGTCCCGACTGGAGGCGCTGGATCGCAACCTGGAGCGCGCCGCTGCCGACCTCGGCGCCGGACCCATGCAACGCCTCGTCTTCGTCGTCCTGCCGCTTGTCTATCCGGGCATCGTCGCGGGCGCCCTGATAGCCCTGACGTTGTCGTTGGATGAGTTCGTGGTCACGAACTTCATCATCGGTTCGGACCAGACGCTACCGATTTACATCTACAGCCAGCTGAAGTTCGGAATCACTCCCGAGGTGAACGCCTTGGCGACGCTGATGCTGCTCGGCACGCTGGCCGTGTGCGCTGTGACATTCCTGGCGCTGCGCCTGATCAAGGTGTTGGCGTTGGCCACCAAGAAGAGAAAACAACTGGAAGCGGTGTGATCGTGCAAACGTGTGATGTCTCGGTAGTGCTCGAGGCCTTCCTCGACCATTCCCTTGACGAGGTCCTTACGTGGCTGAGTTCCGAGGCGCAGGAAGTGACAGCCATCGAGGTCGGTGCGGGCGGCTACGCTCCGCACCCTCACCTTGAGCCCGACGAACTGCTGGCTGACGCGTCGGCCCGCCAGGCGTGGCTCGACAAACTCTCAGGTCACGGGATCAAGTTGGACGCGCTGAACGTGTGGGGCAACCCGCTGCACCCGGACAAGACGATCGCCGACGAGCACGACGCGGCGCTGCGCCGCGCCGTGCGGTTGGCAGGTGCACTGGGTACCAACACGATCGTCGCAATGGCAGGCACTCCGGCGGCTGCCGCGGGCGACCACGCCGCGGCTTTCGGCGCCGGTGGCTGGCTGCCCTATCTGGAGGGCGTACACGACCGGCAATGGGAGGAGTCGGTCGTTCCGTATTGGACCGAGCTGTCCGAGTTCGTGGCCAAGGAGAACCCCGACGTCAAGATCTGCATCGAGTTGCATCCGGGCACGACGGTCTACAACGTGGAGACCTTCGAAAAGTTCATAGCTCTGGGCGAGAACCTTTATGCCAACCTGGATCCAAGCCATTTCTTCTGGATGCAGATGGACGCCGATCGAATCGTCGAGCGGATCATGCCGCGGATCGGCCACGTGCACGCCAAGGATGTGACGTTCAACGAGGAGGCCCTTGGCCTCAATGGCCTTCTCGACCACCGCTGGCCGGCCAGCCCCGAGAAGATGCCATGGAACTTCTCGGTCCCGGGCCACGGCAAGGACTCCGCGTGGTGGCACCAGTTCATTGCCCGCTTCGCGGGCTCCAATGTCCAGGCGATCTCCATCGAGCACGAGGACCCCTTCGTAGATTCGAAGACCGGGGTGAAGGAGACCGCAGTTCTGATCAAATCCGCGCTCGCCGGATCCAACTAAACCACCGCTATTCATTACTGCAGCAATACCGAACACAGGAGAACCCCACCATGTCTCGTCGACTCAAGGTAGGTGTCGTCGGTGCAGGCGTCATCGCTCAGGTCATGCACCTGAACTACCTACGTGAACTCGCCGACCGCTTCGAAATCACTGCGCTGTGCGACATCTCGGGCGAGAACGCCGCCAACAACGCACAGCGTTACGACATCGCCAAGACCTTCACCGACTGGCGCGAAATGCTCAAAGACGGTGAAATCGACGCCGTCTTCATCCTGACCTCGGGCAGCCATGCGCCCATCGCCATCGAGGCGGCCAAGGCGGGCAAGCACATCCTGGTCGAGAAGCCGATGTGCTTCTCCGTCGCCGAAGGCGTCGAGATGAAGGCCGCCGCCGACGAGGCGGGGGTGACGTTGATGGTTGCCTACCCCAAGCGTTATGACCCGGCGTTCGAGCGCTTCCGCGAGGTCGCCGTCAAGGTCGACGAACCGCGGCTCATGCGCATCACCACGTTCGAGTCGCCGTTCCTTCCCTACATCGGCCACTACTCGCTTGCGCCGGTCGCACCGATCCCGGCCGAGGCGATCGACAACTTCCGCACCGAAACCGCAGCCAGCATCACCCGAGCCATCGGCGAGGCCAACCCATTTCTGCGCGAGGAATACCACTTCGTTCTGCTCGACACCCTGGTGCACGAACTCAACACCGTCCGGGGCGTCCTCGGTGAGCCGACGAGCCTGGAGTACGTCGACATGCAGACCGGTCAGCTGACCGTCATCCTCAAGTTCGGTGAGCTGTCCGCGGCGATCCACTGGCTCGACCTGCCGGGCATCACCCGCTACGAAATGGAGTTCGCGCTCTACGGACCGCAGCAGCGAGTGACCCTGAGCTTCCCGTCGCCGTTCCTGCGCAGCGCGCCGGCCACCGTCGAGATCGTCGAGGGTGAGCCCGGTACGTCCAAGTCGCGTAGTACCAACGAAATCATTTCGTACGCCAGTGCTTTCAAGCTCGAACTTGAGGCGTTCCACGATTGCGTCGTCAACGGCAAGGCGCCGCTCACCAGCGCCGAAGACGCGATTCACGACCTGGCCCTGTGTGAGGCGATCATCCGGTTCGTTCAGGACCGAAAGCCGATTTCCGACCCGAGCGCGATCCCAGCACTGGCGTCGGCCAACTAGCTAGAAGGAGCCACGAAAATGAGCAAGCACAGCAGCGACATCATCGTCGCCAACGCACCCGTCAGCTACGGCGCGTTCGAGGTGACGATCGGATTCGACCCGAATGTGCCTGATGGCAACGCGATCCTCGATCAGGTGAGTGCCGCTGGTTACGCGGGAATCGACCTCGGTCCAGTTGGCTATCTGGGGAGCACCGATGATCTCGGTGCCAAGCTAGCCAAGCGTGGGCTTGGGCTGGCAGGCGCGTACCTGGAACTGCCGTACGCGGACCCGGAACTGTTGGAGAAGACGCTTCCCGAACTCGACGCGATGCTGGACATCTTCGATTCGATCAAGCCGCTGGGACTCGGCCCAGACCCCCGTCCGACGCTGGCGGACCTTGGTGTCGGCGACGGTGCCGATTTCCGTCGCAACAACCCCGGCTCGGGCGCACGAAATCCCGCCAGTGGATACACCGAAGAGCAGTGGGCGGAGTTCGCGAAGGGGATGGCCGTCGTCGTCGACCGGTGTCGTTCGCGGGGTTACCAGCCGGTGTTCCACAACGAGACGGGCACCTTCGTCGAAGCGCCGGAAGAGGTCGGCAGGATGCTTGCGGTGTCCGAGATCGGACTATGCATGGACGCGGGCCACTTCCTGGTCGGCGGCGGCGACCCCGTCGAGTACGTGAAGACGTGGGGTGATCGAATCGATCACGTCCACATCAAGACCGCTGACCTGCCGCGGTTCCAGCAGATCGTCGACGAGGGTCTGCCGACGAATGCGATCTGGGAGCGCGAGGTGTTCCCGAAGCTCGGGGAAGGCGCGCTCGATGTCGATGCATTCCTTGCAGCGCTGCGCGAGATCGATTACGCCGGTTGGCTTGTCGTCGAGCAAGACATCTTCCCGACGACGGCCGAGCGATTCGCCCAGGCTGCTGCCGACCAGCGGGCGAACCGTGAATTCCTGAAGGCGCGTGGCCTGTGAGCGCGCCTTTCCGGCTTGGTCTGATCGGTGGCGGCCGCATGGGCCGTACGCACTTGCGGGCCCTGAAAGACTCGACGGAGGTGACGGTCGTCGCGGTTACCGAGCCGGTGGCTGCGTCGGCGGCGCAGCTGCGTGAGCAGGGTCTGGCCGTGTACCCGACGGTCGAGGAAATGTTCGCCGGTTCTGAACTCGACGGTGTGTTGATCGCGGTGCCGACACCGCAGCACATTGACACCGCCCGCAAGGCGCTCGAGGCCGGTCTGCCGACCCTGTGTGAGAAGCCGTTCGGTCTGGTACCCGAAGAGGCCCGGGAGATGGGCAAACTCGCCGACGACCGGGGTTTGGCGCTGCAGATCGCCTACTGGCGACGGTTCGTGCCGGAGCTGGTGTCGCTGCGCAGCGATCTGGCCGATGGCAAGTACGGCAACGCCCACCTGCTGGTGTGCTCACAGTGGGATGAAGCCCCGCCGCCCATCGCTTTTCGTCAGGACAGCGGCGGCATCTACATCGACATGGGTGTTCACGAGATCGACGAGATGTTGTGGCTGCTCGGCCAGGACTTCGCGGAAGTCAAGGCTCAGGTGTTCCCGAGCACTGAAGACCCGCATGCCCAAAATGACGTAGACAGTGCGCAAGCGCTGGTGATGCTCTCCGGTGGTTCGTCGGCTGCACTGTCGCTCGGCCGGTTCTACGAGGGCGGCGACATTGTCAGCGTGGCGTTGTTCGGATCCAAGGGCCACACCCGTTTCGACGTGGTTTCACCGGAGACCGGGGAAGCTCCGCAACTGCAAGCCCTGAAGTTGCAGGCCGAGGCCTTCGCCCGGCATGCACGCGGAGCAGCGCCCGAAGGTACGACCGCCGAGGAAGCCGCTCGCGTGCTGGAAATCGCGCATGGTCTGACCGAAGCCGCCGGTATCGCGGTGCTCGGAGCCCCCTGAAGTAGTTGCACCTGCTGGTCGGTTCGCTCCCGTGTTCTGGAAAGTGGCGGGCGGCGTTGTCACCGTCAGAGGATCAGCCGCATCTGGTGGCCGCCCTTGATCGGGTAGTCCGTGGTCACGGCGAGGTGACCCGCTGCTGGCGTTTCGACCGGGTGGCCACCGTGTGTGATCCGGGCTCG
Organism: Mycobacterium sp.; assembly: GCA_025965555.1. Taxonomy (GTDB): domain Bacteria; phylum Actinomycetota; class Actinomycetes; order Mycobacteriales; family Mycobacteriaceae; genus Mycobacterium. Next base: position 1,017 of record JAOPWT010000567.1, on the reverse strand, counting down.
GGCCGGGTCACCGCATCCTTCGCCGGGGCGGCCAAACATTACGGGGTGTCGGTGGCGATCTGCCCGCCGCGCCGCGGTAACCGCAAGGGCGGGGTGGAGAAGATCAATCACACTGCCGCGCAACGCTGGTGGCGCACGCTGGCTGATGAGATGACCGCCGAGCGAGCGCAAGCCGACGTGGATCGCTTCGCCCGGGTACGAGGCTCCGTGCCACCGCGGACCGCCGATCCTCTGTGGCCGTGGTGGCCGAGAGCGAGCCGCTGTCACCGCTGCCGGCCCGGCCGTATCCGGTGATCGTCACCGAGTCGCGGACCGCGTCGCCCCAAGCGTTGGTGTCCTACCGCGGCAACCGCTACTCGGTGTCACCGGAGCTGGCCGCAGCCCAGGTCAGGGTGAGCCATCCCATTGGAGGCGAGTTTATCGACGTCGCCGCCACGAGCGGGATCATCGTGGCCCGGCATCGGATGGCCGCCGACGGGCTCGGGGTGATGATCCGCGACAGCCGACACGTCATCGCCCTCGATACTGCAGCGATGGCCGCCGCGGCCACCGGGCGACCGCACCGCCGCAAGGAACGCATCCCGCCCGGGTCCGGCATCACTGCTGGCCGTAGAAGCACTGCGCATCAACGCATCTCACCTCTGACCAGCGGTGTCAGTCACCGCAGCCTGACCCCGCACGGTCGTTGACGTTACCGGCGCCAGCCAAACCAGTTACCCCAGCCGTTATCGCCGTGCCAGCCGCGGTCACCGTGCCAACCGCCGCGGTCACCGCCGCCATGAAAGCCGCCGCCCTGGAAGCCGCCGCCGCCGTGACCGGCGGTCTGGACGATGTTGGGGGCCACGGCCGCCGGTGCGGTGGCGATCGTCGGCGGCTGAGCCGGCGTGGTTTCGGCCATGGCCGCTGGTGCGGCGGCGATAGCCACCGCGGCAGCGCCCGCCGCCAACACTGGTGTGATGTATTTCAGTCCTACTCGCATGGTGCTACTCCTTTGATGGTCCAATCTGGACTCATTCC
>JAOPWT010000564.1 GCA_025965555.1 Mycobacterium sp. | reverse complement strand
CGACTTCATCCGTTTGATGAGCTCTTCGTGAGTGCTCGTGTTGGTCGCACGTCGGGTCAAGACGATACGTCCCTGGGAGTCGATGGTGACGCGGTTCTCGGGTAGGGGAAGATCCTCGCTCTGGATGAAGAGATCGAGGCTGAACTTCGTCGCCTCGTCGAGGATCGGCAGAGGCACCCGAGGAGTGCCCAGCTTCGCCTGCGGACCGCGTATCTTTCCCAGGCCCTGGACGTTGCCCAATGGGTAGCGGGTGGTGGGTCCGGCGGTGTACCAGTCGTTGATGCCCATCGTCTTCTGATAGACGGCTTCGTTCTGGTGACGCGGATCGATGGCGAGGAAGAACGTGGTCACGTGCGCCATGTAGTTGCGCCCCACTTGATCCGACGAGTTCGCGAGCCCCCGAGGATGCGTCGACGACTGAGAACGAAGGAGCAAAGCCGCGGTGTTCACCGCCCCGCAGGAAACAACAAAATGCTTGGCATGCAACGTAAGTCGTCGACCGCGATGCGTGATGCTGGCAGAAGTCACCGTGTGTCCGGTGGAGTCGGTGTCCAGCCGGGAGACCTCGGCGTTGGTCAGCAAGCGCACGTTCTTGGACTCGGCACGCAGCGCAGGCCGAACCGCGGCGATGTCGGCGTCGCCCTTGGCGTGGACCATGCATGCGAACGAATCGCAGGTGTAGCACAGCACGCAGCCGCCGCCCGGTCGGCGGTCCAGCGCCTGCGGGGCGGCGAACGGGTGCAAACCCTGCTTTCGGGCGCCGTCGACCAACTTGACCATCGCACCTTCGTGCGCCAGTCCCTTGAACGGGTAGTCAGTCGATCGCCAGGGATCGGTGGGATCTTCGCCCTTGTTCGCGTGCACCCAGTACATGACCTCGGCCGCTCCGTAGAACGGCTCCAAGTCCGAATAGGAGATGGGCCAGGCCGGCGACACGCCGTCGACGTGTTCGATGTCGCCGAAGTCGCACTCCCGAAAGCGCGGCAGGGTGGCTCCGTAGAGCTTGGTAGATCCCCCCACGTAGTGGTAGTTGCCGGGAACGAATTCCTTGCCCGTGGTCGCATCAAGCCATGGGGCGGAATTCTTGTAACGCCCCTTGGTGTGAACGGCGTCGAACGACCAGTTCTCGCGCTCGACCGGAAGGAAGTCCCCCTGCTCGACGATCAGCACGTTCACGCCGGTGTCGCGCAGCGCGTAGGCCAGCGTCCCACCCCCCATACCGGAACCTATGATGGCCACGTCGGTTTCAACGACTTCGGGTGGGTCGGTGACGATTTGCGAATGAAGTTCTGCTGCAGCTGTGGACATTTGACGAGCTCCCCTAGGCTGAGCGGATCAGATCACCCGTCCGGAAGTGCAGACGGTTGTAGTCCACGCTAGGCGTGCCGATGGTCCCTCCAACAGACCCATTGCGAGAACTCCGCGCCGTCATAGTGCACACACTGTGAACTCGTCCGCAGGCGCTCAGTTGGGAACTTCCCGTTGCAACAGGTCGTGTCCACGGACGGCGAATACCAGCGCCTGACGGTTGTCGGCATCGTCAAGTGGACGCCCGAGCAAGGTCTCGATGCGCTCGAGTCGGTAGTACAGCGTGCGCCTCTGCACGAACAGGGCCTGGGCCGCTTGCGACTTGTTTCCATCGCATGACAGATACGTACGCAGGGTCGGCAGAAGCGGATTGGTGGCCTTGGCGTCGTGTTTGAGGAGAGGGCCCAGTTCGTCCTCGATGTAGCGGGACAATTCGGGGCCACCAGCCAACGAAGCCAGCAGTCGCAAGACGCCCAGGTCATCGAATCGGTGTACCGCCTTGTCGGGACGCGCCATTGCCACTGACGCCGCGCTGCGCGCCTGCTCGACTGCGGCAGGCAGCTGGCTGGCGCTGACGGGGCGACTGATCCCGGCACGCACATTCAAATCAGTCAGCCTTGCGACGACCTGTTTTTCCGACTTCGTCCGCGAAAGACCCATGATGACCAAAGTGTGTTCGCCGAGGTCGGCGACGACCGCAGGCACCTGCAGCGAGCGACACAAATCCTCCATGGCGTCCTCGCCGGTGTTGCTGGCGCCTTCCCGGCATACCGACACCACCAACAACGCTCGATCTCGCAGATCCCTGCCGATTCTCAAGGCACGGTTCACGAAAGCGTCACCTGAGATGTCGCCAAGCAGCAGTCGGCTGATCAGAGCGTTCTGTCGTTGTGCCGAGCGTGCACCGCTCTCGCGAGCACCGAGCAGGGCAATGGCGATGCCATCGGCGGCCCGATCGATGGCGTAGCCCGCCGTGCCGACGATGTGCTCGCCCCCATGGAGCACGTGCAACCACCCCCACCGCTCGCCGCGAAGGACTACCGCCTTGCGGGTGCAGTTGTCGGCATCGTTGGCGTTACCGCTACTAGCAGAGGCCGCATCGTGGTCTATTCGCGAATGCCTCTCCCACTCCTTCAAGGCGAGATCACCGATCTCCGAGCTTCCCGAATACGCGACCACCTGACGCGTCGAATCCTCCAACACCACAGGACGATTCACTTCCTTCGCCAATGCGTCGGTGAAATGGACGTGGTCCCGGCCGGCTAGCAGGAGCTGCATGAACGTTCCGTTGAGTCGCTCGTACGCGCTGAGATCGAGAACGCGCTGATCGATGATCGATTCGTGGACTTGGGCTGACACTTCCACGAACGGCAGTTCGCCCGCCAATCCGATAAGGGGAAACTCGCGCTCTCGGGCGGCTTCGACGAGCGCCTCCGGCATGGAATCGAAGGCTCGCCCACTCAACTCCACTATCAGCACCGCGGCGTGCGCGTCATCGATCTCGTAAATGTACTGGCGCTGCCGCTCGACGCTGTCGCCGATGCCCAGGCCGGCCGTGAGCAGCATTTCCCCGCCGCTGAGGAACTGGCCGATGTCGGGAATCTCGGTGGGGTGCACCCACCGCACCGACCGGTCGAAATTCTGCCTGCCCGCGTACACGGTTTGCGGAACGCGAGTGAAGACCTCCAGCTGTAGTGCCGCTTCGATTGACATCGACATGACGTGACCCAGGCCTTCGCTGCCGCTATGTGCAGGCTCGTTGGTTATTCTTGCTCACTTTGAGTATATAGGCGACGAGCTCTGACGGTCAGACTGGCCGAGTTCATCAGGCCGCTGCCGGGCATGTCGCCTGCAGCTAGGTGGGTCGAAACAGCTTGCAGTGAAGCCGATGCCATCGATGTTCCCCCTTGGTGGCGGTCGTGGCTACGACCGGGCCGCCCAGGCGATCCCCTGTTTGGTGAGCCGCCGTACGTCGTCGCCGGCGAGATCAGCGGTGGCGTGACCGATCGAGTGGTAGAAGACGCGTCCTCGCCCCCACTGCCGAACCCAGGCGACCGGGCTCTTCAATCCGTCCAGCCAGGCGAAGTGCTCGCCGTTGAACGTCGTCTCGGCAAGCACGACGTTGTTCGGGTCGACGCTCATGTAGTACTGCTCTGACGCCACCGGGAAATCCGAGACGCCGCGCGTCACCTCGTGATCGTGGTCGATGATGGTCACCTCGTATGGGTGCGGATACCCCTCGCCGGCAGGATGGGCCAGGAAGTCTCCGCCGAGCATCAGGTGGTAGCGCAGGCTGGATCGAAACGCTGCGGCGGCGCCGTGCCACGCGGCGACTCCCGTCCCAGCCTCCACGGCTGCCAGTAAGTGATCCTCCTGCGAATCGGAGAGGTCTTCGGTCGTCAGAGCGTTGTTCCAGCCGAGGATGATCAGGTCGTACCCGGTCAGATCACGGTCGAGGGTGAAGATGTCCTGTGATTCCTCGATGTGAAAATTGAAGTCAGCGAGGAGCTCTCGGGTCCAATCAGCGATGTTGTACGGGCTGTGGCCGGGCCAGCCGCCGTAGAGATACAGAACGTTGGTCATGGCAGATTTGCTCCCTCGAACGAGCGGACGATGGCCTGACTGAGTTGCACGAGTTCCCGCGGCTGAACCAACGCTTCCGGGGTGAGCAGAAGGCTGACTTCGTCCGGCGAAAGTAAGCCCTCTTCGACGACCAGATCCGGTATCGCCCGGCCCGTAGCCAACGCCAGCTTCGCGATGCGGGCGGATGCGGCGTACCCGATGTAGGGATTCAACGCGGTGATGATGCCGATCGAGTTGGTGACCGACTCGTAGAGTCGTTCTTCGTTGGCGGTGATGCCCACCACGCAGTTGCCGACCAGGGTCTTGCAGGCCTCGTTGAGATGGGTCAGCGACTGAAACAAGCAGTGCGCGATGATCGGTTCGAATGCATTGAGCTGGAGCTGACCCGCTTCCGCAGCCATGCTGACCGTGACGTCGTTGCCCACGATCTCGAATGCCACCTGGTTGACGACTTCGGGGATGACGGGATTGACCTTGCCGGGCATGATGCTCGAACCTGCCTGCACGGCTGGGAGATTGATCTCATTGAAGCCCGACCTCGGACCCGAGGACAACAACCGCAGATCGTTGCAGATCTTCGAAAGTTTGAGGGCGGTTCGTTTCAGGACACCGGACAACTGAACGAACGAGCCGACGTCCTGGGTTGCCTCCACCAGGTCGTGGGCGGTCGTTACGGGGAATCCCGTTATTGCCCTGAGCCTCTCGCACACCAACCGTGCGTACGCCGGGTGGGAGTTCAACCCGGTGCCGATCGCCGTGCCGCCCAGGTTGATCTCCGCCACCAGTTGCGCAGCTTCCTGCAACCTCTCGGCGTCCTCGGTCACCATGACGGCATAGGTCCTGAATTCCTGGCCGAGGGTCATCGGAACGGCGTCTTGCAGCTGTGTGCGGCCCATCTTCAGCACGCGACTGAACTCGTTGGCCTTCGCGAGGAAGGCGGCGGCAACCTCCAACATCGTCGAGTGCAAGGTGGCGATGTGCACTTGGAGCGCAACCTTTATCGCCGTGGGGTACACGTCGTTGGTGCTCTGGCTGAGATTCACGTGTTCGAGGGGATGTAACCTGTCGTAGTCCCCCCGGCGTGCGCCAAGGATCTCCAACGCTCGGTTGGCGACCACCTCGTTGGCGTTCATGTTGGAAGACGTCCCGGCGCCACCTTGGATGACGTCGACGACGAACTGATCATGCAGATGACCGTCACGGATCTCCGCGCAAGCCTGCTCGATCGCGCGCGCACGCTCGTCATCGAGCAGGCCGAGTTCCCGATTCGCACCTGCAGCAGCTTGTTTCACAGCGGCCAAGGCGTTGACGAACTCGGGATAGTTGCGCAGCGCAATTCCCGAAATGGCGAAGTTCTGGAGCGCGCGTGCGGTGTGTACGCCGTAGTACGCCGGTTCGGGGACCTCACGGCTGCCGAGCGAGTCGTGCTCAGAACGGGTTGGGCTGCGCGTGGCAATGTGCTCGGAGCCTGCTCCGGTGGCGGCCGCGTCACTCATGCGGACATCGCCTCCCTAGCCGATGTCGCCCTGGGGTGAATCGTGACCCCGCCGAAGAGGCCCACCGACCTGATGGACACGTAGCGATCTCCTAGGTCGTCGTCGCAGCGGTGCGTGACGCCGACGGCGTGTCCCGCTCGCTTCCATACCAGCGTCGCGTGCCTGGCGCTGCTAACCCAGACACGGAGTGTGCAATTCTTGCGGCTTCGGCTGCACGGCGCACAGGTAATGGCCCGTGCGCTTCGAGATGTCGATGCATCTCCCGTTCTGTGCAGGCGCGGGGGCACCTCTTTCTCATATTGGGGCTACTCGCACAGGGTGGCGAGGACCACAATCGTGGTGAGTTCACTTTCACTGGGCCGTGCCGGCCCGCGCTTGCGGCGTCGCCGGCAG
>JAOPWT010000191.1 GCA_025965555.1 Mycobacterium sp. | reverse complement strand
CGGTCACCGGATCGACGGCCGCTTCCGTGTTGAGCCACGCATTGATCGCGGTGTCGAACAGTTCGTAGTACACCGCGTTGTTGAGATGGCCGAACATGTCGTTGTCCGTCCACCGCGTGAGCACCGGCCAGTGCACTGGGAAGTCGCGCGACGTCAGCTCCCGCTCGCTAGCGCTCATGCGGGCAGTCTTTCAGGCACTGGCAAGCTGGTGGGTGTGAAGATCCGTGGAGCCGTCCTCGACCGGATCGGGGCGCCACCCCGCTACGCCGAATCCAAGCCGCTAACGATCACCGAGCTCGACCTCGCGCCACCCGGCGACACCGAGCTGCTCGTCCGCATCGAGGCCGCCGGCCTGTGCCACTCCGATCTGTCCGTCGTCAACGGCTCTCGGGTTCGGCCGGTGCCGATGCTGCTCGGGCACGAGGCGGCGGGCATCGTCGAGCAGGTCGGCGCCGGCGTGGACGACGTCGCGGTGGGTCAGCGCGTCGTGATGACGTTCCTGCCGAGATGCGGCGAGTGCACGGCCTGCGCCACCGATGGGCTCGCACCATGCATCCCCGGCAGCGCCGCCAACGGCGAGGGCGTCCTGCTCGCCGGCGGCACGCGACTGGCCGCCGACGGCGCGCCGGTACTGCATCACCTCGGCGTCTCGGCCTTCGCCACGCATGCCGTCGTCGACCGCCGGTCGGTCGTGCCGGTGGATCGCGACGTCCCACCGGTGGTGGCGTCGCTGTTGGGTTGCGCGGTGCTCACCGGCGGCGGCGCGGTACTCAACGCGGGCCAGCCCCGGCCCGGCGACACCGTCGCGATCGTCGGCATGGGCGGCGTGGGCATGGCGGCCCTGCTGACCGCGCTCGCGCACGACGACGTCGAGGTCATCGCCGTCGACCAACTGCCCGACAAGCTCGCGCGGGCCAAGAACCTCGGCGCGCACACCGCCGTCACGCCCGAGCAGAGCGGTGGCCTGAAGGCGCGGATCGTCATCGAGGCCGCGGGTCACCCCGCCGCATTGGAAACGGCCATCGGCCTGACGGCGCCAGGTGGCCGCACCGTGACGGTCGGGCTGCCCCGCCCGGACGCCCGGATCAGTGTGTCGCCGTTGGGCTTCGTCGCCGAGGGCCGGTCGCTGATCGGCAGCTACCTCGGCTCTGCCGTGCCGGCGCGGGACATCCCGCGCTTCGTCGCGCTGTGGCGGGCGGGCAGGCTTCCGATCGAGGCGCTGGTGTCGGCGACGATCGGCCTCGATCAGATCAACGACGGCATGGACGAACTCGCCGACGGCAATGCGGTGCGCCAGATCATCGAATTCGGCTGACCCCCGGCCGTCCTCCTCATCGAATGTGCGCACAGATCGCGATTCTCGCGCGAATTGCGATCTGTACGCACACGCGATGTGGTTGAGGGCTAGAACCAGGCGTCGCGCATCTCCAGCGTCGTGCGATCGAGCCCCTCCAGCAGGTCCAGTTGCGGGACGGTCCGCGGAAGTTCGTAGCGGAAGAAGTACCTGGCGGCCTGCCGCTTGCCGTCGTAGAAGTCGCCCGCTTCACCGTCGGCCACGACGAACTGTTCCAGCCAGATCCAGGCCATGACGACGTGGCCGAAGGCCTCGAGGTAGATCGCACTGTTGGCAAGTGTCGCCTCGGCGTCGTCGGTGGCGAACATCGCACCGGTGACCTCGATGAGCCGTTGCCATGACGAATTCAGTTGGGCGGCAAGCTCTGCCGCCTCCCCACCCTTCGACGTGGCCTCTTCGATCGTCGCCGTCACGACCCTGCCCAGCTCGGCGAGGCCGGCGCCCCCACGCTGGGTGACCTTGCGGCCAAGCAGATCCAGGCTCTGGATGCCGTGCGTGCCCTCGTGGATCGGGTTGAGCCTGTTGTCACGGTAGTGCTGCTCGACGTCGTACTCGCGGGTGTAGCCGTAGCCGCCGTGCACCTGGATGGCCAGGTTGTTCGCCTCGAGGCACCACTGCGACGGCCAACTCTTCGCCACCGGCACCAGGATCTCCAGGAGCTGTGTCACGCTCTGGGCTTCCTCGTCGGACTCCGCGGTCCGTTGGACGTCGATGAGCCGGGTGCAGTACAAGCCAAGTGCCAGCCCGCCCTCGACATAGGCCTTCTGCGCCAACAACATTCGCTTGACGTCGGCATGCTCGACGATCGGTACCTGCGGCGTCGAGGGATCCTTGACCAGCCTGCCCTGCGGGCGTTCACGCGCGTACTCGACGGACTTCAGGTAGCCCGTGTAGCCGAGTGACACCGCGCCCATCCCGACCGCGAGGCGCGCCTCGTTCATCATGTGGAACATGTACATCAGCCCGCGGTGGGGCTCGCCGACGAGATAGCCCACCGCGCCCGCCTCGCCGCCGGGCGTATGGACCCCCTCACCGAAGTTCAGCACCGTGTTGCTGATACCGCGCTGCCCCATCTTGTGATTCAGCCCGGCCAGGGTGACGTCGTTGCGCTCCCCGACCGAGCCGTCGGCGCCGACGAGGTACTTCGGCACGATGAACAGCGAGATGCCCTTGGTGCCCGCAGGGGCGCCGGGGATCTTCGCGAGCACCAGGTTGACGATGTTGTCGCTGAGTTCGTGTTCGGCCCCGGAGATCCACATCTTCGAGCCGAACAGTCGATGGGTGCCGTCGTCGCGCGGCTCGGCGCGGGTCAGGATGTCGGCCAGTGACGAGCCCGCCTGCGTCTCCGAGAGCGCCATCGTGCCCGTGAAGCGTCCAGCGAGCATCGGCTTGACGAACGTGTCTACCTGCTCGTCGCTACCGAACTTCGAGATGAGGTTGGCGTTGGCGACCGTCAGCATCAGGTAGCCGGACGTGCTGACGTTGGCCGCCGAGATGTAGGCGAACGCGGCCTGGGCCACGCACACCGGCAACTGCGCACCGCCGAGCGCCTCGTCCATGCTTGCACCGATCAGGTCGGCCTGCGCGAACGCGGCGAGGGCCTCCTTGACTTCGGGGATGACGGTGACGCGGGTGCCGTCGAAGGTCGGCTCGTTGGCGTCACTCTTCTTGTTGTGCGGGGCGAAGTATCTTTCGGCCAGCTCCTCGCTCAGGTCCAGCACACCGTCGAACGTGTCGCGGGAGTGCTCGGCGAAGCGTTGCCGCTTGGTCAAATCGTCGACCCGCAGCCATTCGTACAGCAAGAAGTCGAGGTCGCGCCGCGACAACAGGGTGGACTTCATCGGTCTCCTCCTCTTCTCATTCCCTCACAGGCCATCTCGCGTGAGCACCAGGGTGTGTTCGGCCATCGTCGAATCGTCGTCGGCCAGTCCGACGACGGACGTCGGCTCGGAATCCCCGCAGTCGAGGGCCGCGATGTACGGGATGTGATAGTGCCCGTGGAACAGGCGCGCCGGACGCGTC
>JAOPWT010000524.1 GCA_025965555.1 Mycobacterium sp. | reverse complement strand
TGTTGGCGCGTGCGATCGCGGTCGCGGCGTTCGAGAACAAGGTGACCGCCGGGTTCAGCAGCGATATCAAGAACCTCGTGCCGATGTTCGCGGTCTTCAAGCCGACGCTGGTGGTGTCGGTGCCGCGCGTGTTCGAGAAGGTCTACAACACGGCCGAGCAGAACGCCCACGACGGTGGCAAGGACAAGATCTTCGCCATGGCCGCCAGCACGGCGATCGAATGGAGTGAGGCCAAGGCCACCGGCGGCGCGGGGCTGCTGCTGAAACTCAAGCACGCTCTGTTCGACCGGCTGGTCTACGGCAAGCTGCGCGCGGCGCTCGGCGGCAACTGCCACGCCGCCATCTCCGGTGGCGCCCCGTTGGGGGCCAGGCTCGGCCACTTCTACCGCGGGGTCGGGGTGACGATCTACGAGGGATACGGGCTCACCGAGACCAGCGCGGCCATCACCGTCAATCGCGTGAACGACGTGAAGGTCGGCTCGGTGGGAAAGTTGGTGCCTGGCAACAGCATGCGCTTGGGCGATGACGGCGAGCTCCTCGTCACCGGTGGCGTCGTGTTCAGCGGGTACTGGCACAACCAGGCCGAGACCGACGCAGTGTTCTCCGACGGCTGGTTCCACACGGGTGACCTCGGAGCGATCGACGACGAGGGCTTCCTGACCATCGTCGGTCGCAAGAAGGAGATCATCGTGACGGCGGGTGGCAAGAACGTCGCGCCGGCACTGTTGGAGGACCGGCTGCGTGCCCACCCGTTGATCAGCCAGGCGATGGCCGTCGGCGATGCTCAACCGTTCATCGCGGCACTGATCACCATCGACCCCGAGGCCTTCCCCGGCTGGAAGCAACGCAACGGCAAGGACGCGTCGGCCACGGTGGGCGACCTCGCCGAGGATCCCGATCTGCTCGCCGAGGTCGACCTGGCCGTCAAGGACGCCAACCAGGCGGTGTCGCATGCCGAGTCGATTCGCAAGTTCCGGATCCTGCCCGTCGACTTCACCGAGGACACAGGCGAGCTCACCCCCACTCTCAAGGTCAAGCGCAAGGTGGTTGCCGAGAAGTTCGCCAGCGACATCGACGCCCTCTACGCGAAGACCGCACACTAACCGGTAAGCAGCTCCGAGAGGCGCTCCGCCTTGGTGCGCCACTGCCAGTTGTCGACGACCCACTCCCGACCCGCCCTGCCCATCGCTGCGGCCCGGCCGGGGTCGGCCAGCAGGTCTCCGACGGCGGCGGCGATCGCGCCGACGTCCCAGCCGTCGACCACGAGGCCGGTCTCCCCGTCGACGACGGATTCCGGCGCGCCACCGGAGTTGCCTGCGACGACCGGCACGCCCATCGCCGACGCCTCGAGGTAGACGATGCCGAGGCCCTCGACGTCGAGGCCGGAGCCACGCGTGCGGCATGGCATCGCGAAGACGTCGGCCATCGCGTGGTGAGCGGGCAGCTCGTCGGCGGGCACGCCCTCGGTGAAGACCACGTGCTCGGTGACGCCGAACGCCTGGGCCAGCCGGCGAAGATCGTCTCGGTAGGGCCCACCGCCGACGATGACGAGAGCGGCATGGGAGATGCGCTGGCGGATCGCGGGCAGCGCCCTGATCAACATGTCCTGACCCTTGCGCGGCACCAGCCGCGATACGCACACGACGACGGGCCGGTCACCCAGGCCGTAGCGCGCCCGCAGTTCGGCCCTTGCCACCGAATTGGGCTCGAACCGGTCCGTGTCGACACCGGGGGCAAGGCGTTCGAGCGCAGCGGCAGGCCCGAACGCGGCGGCGAACCGGCTGCGGGTGTACTGGCTGATGAACGTGACGACGTCGACGTCGTTTCCGATGCGGCGCAACGCCGTTCGCGCCAACGGAAGCATCGACCAGCCCACCTCGTGCCCGTGCGTGCTGGCAATCACCCGCTTCGCCCCGGCGTCGCGGGCCAGTGGTGACAACAGCGCCAGCGGCGCTGCGGCGCCGAACCACACCGTGTCGATGTCGTGGCCCGAGATGAGCCTGCGCATCCGTAGCGCCACCGACGGCTCGGGAATCATCAGCGTCGTCGGGTGACGCACGACCTCCACACCGTCGGAGCGGGCCTGCTCGTCGTAGTCTCCGGCGCCCTTCCACTTCGGCGCGTACACCACCAGCGAGTGCCGACCGGCCTTGACCAGTTCCCCGACCAGATTCTCCAGATAGGACTGAATGCCTCCGCGACGCGGCGGAAAGTCATTCGTCACCAACAAGACTCGGGCCATCGCGGAAGGCTATCGGCTGAGCCAGGCACGCCACGCCGCGAGCACCTGCGGAGTGTCCGCTCCGAGGGAGTTCTTGATGGCCGTCCCCTGGTCGGGGTGCCCGGCTCCGCAGGCGGTGAGGTAGAGCTTGCGCAGAGTCTCGGCCCCATAGCGGCTCGCGACGAATCGACTGAACCACCACGCTCGGTCGTAGGCCAGCGACCGGACCGCGCCGGGGGTGTCGAGGTCGGCGTCCGTCGGAAGCTGCGCGAGTGCTGCCGCGCCCGCCGGTCCCGGCATCGCGGTCGGCGGTCTGCCGACGAAGTCCGCGACGCCCTCGGTGAGCCAGCGCGGCGCGTCGACTACGGTCCGTCCCCTGGCCGCGTAGTGAAAGAGCTCGTGGCGCAGGACGATTCGCAGCGACGCGTCACTCATCGAGCTCGCTCCCGGCGCGAAGACGATCCGCTGCGCCGTGGTCGCGGCCGCGATGTCGGGCTCACCGACCGCGAGTGCGCGGAACTCCTCGTCGGTGCGGGTGAGCACGACGACGATGTTGCGGGGCCAGTCGTCGCCCCAGAACGCCGTGACGGCATCGGCGGCGCCGTCGAGCTCGCTCCAGACCCGGCTCTCGAGATCCGCCGTCTGGGCTCCTCCAAGAGCCATCAGCGAGACGGTGCGACCGTCGCGCAGGGTCAGTGGGTCGGTCGGCGTCGTCGACACGTCGAGCGAGGCGTGGGTAGCGGTGGGCGGACCCTGCTCGACGACCGGCGCGTCATGGATGGGACGTGCCACCAGCACGACTGCTGCGGCCAACTCGGCCAGCAGCAGCAGGCCGAGTAGCGGCCGCTCAGTAACGACGGACGTTGTGAATCGGCGCATTGTCCACCGGAGCGACCCGCACCGGTGTGCCGTACGTGGAGGCGTGCACCATCATTCCGCCGCCGATGTAGATGGCGACGTGCGAGGCGTCGGAGTAGTAGGTGATGAGGTCACCCGGCTGCATCTGGTCCATTGACACGGGTTGGCCGCCCTGTGCCAGTGCCTGGCTCGAGTGCGGGAGGTTGACGCCCGCCTGCCCGAAGGCCCACATGACCAGACCCGAGCAGTCGAATGCGCTCGGGCCTGCCGCGCCCCAGGAGTACGGCGAACCGATCCTGGTCAGCGCGGCCTGCACGGCGGCCATGCCCTCGGCGTCGGAAGGCGGAGCGACGACGGCACCCTCAGGCGGAGCCAGGTCACCCGGGTTGATGCCCCCAGGTGCAGCAGCAAGGACGTCGGGACCGTCGGGTGGCGGTGGGGCGTCCGGTGCAGGCGCGGGAGGAGCGGGCGGGATTGCAGCCAGTGCCTCACGCTGCGCCGGGGTCAGCGCCGTGTATTGCGACTTGACGATGGCCATCTGCACTTGCAGTTTGCTTTGCTTGGATTGCAAGTCTGCCCGCACTGCCGCGGCCTGCTCGGCAGCAGTCTTGGCATCGGCGGCGGACTTAGCGGACTCGACTTCGGTCTGGTTAGCCAGCACGCTGCTGCTCTTGAAGTTCGTCATCTGCACCGACATCTCGGTGGCCATCACCCGCTGCACCGCGAGTTGATCGATGAGCCCCTGGGGCGAGCCTGCGGTCAACATCGCGTCGAGGCCGTCGGTGCGGCCACCCATGTACTGAGCCGCAGCAACCCTGTCGACTGAGGATTGGAAGGTTGCCAGCTGGGCCTTGGCTGCATCAACGGCGGCGAGGTCGGCTGCGTGCTTCTGTTCGGCGGCCTGCTGTACACCCAGCTTGTTGTTGAGATCGAGCTCGGCGCTGTGCATTGCCTCGGTCGTCTGCTCGGCCTGCCGCGACAATTCGTTGAGCTTTGCCAATGCATCGCCTGCAGGGTCTGCCTGCGAACTTCCTGCCAGCACACCGCCGAAGAACATCACTCCTGCTATGGCACCAACAATCGGTCGGCGAAGACCACGTGTGCTCCGGTGCATGGCGTCAAACGTCAAGATTTCGCGTCCTTCAACTGCCGTTAGCGAGCCGCTCGAACTGCGTTAGGTCACAGATAGGTTACGAAACGGCATCGGGGTTGTCCAACAGAGGACGCAAATTTAACAGGCGCCCGGGAATTTTTCGCTGCCCGTGCCTTCAGGGGCCCTCAGGCGACCCCGTCGGCGTGCCTCTGGTGAATCGGAACCAACCGTAGTCGAGGCGCCAATCCGGCGTCTGCGAGGACCTCCAGCGCTCGGCGTTCGTCCGCCAGCAACGTCTCGGGGACGCCCAATAAAACACTGACGACACAATCCCGGCACCCGTGTCCGCGCACCGCGCAGTCATCGCAGTCGATGTGCAGGGTTCCGGCGTCCGGCCCCGACGGTTCTGGCAGGTCCGGTCCCGTCTCTGGTCGAGTCATGGCCGCACTCCTCTCATTCGAGTCATGGCGCACGTTAACGACGACCACCGACACGCGAATCACTTCGATGTCAGCAGGTGTCGGTTACTGGGCCTACCGTCCCTGCCATGGGTCAGCTGAGCTTCGGCGACGTCTTCGCCGATGTGTGGGAGGCGGCAGACGTCTCGCTGCGCGACACGACCTTCGTGATCGTCGATCTGGAGACCACCGGCAGTCGGTCGAGCGGCGACGGTCACGACGCCATCACCGAGATCGGCGCGGTCAAGGTCCGCGGGGGTCAGGTGCTCGGCGAGCTCGCCACCCTGGTCGACCCTGGCCGCTCGATCCCTCCGCAGATCGTCGCGCTGACCGGCATCACGACGGCGATGGTGTGCGACGCCCCGACCATCGACTCGGTTCTGCCTGCCTTCCTTGAGTTCTCCCGCGGCGCGGTGCTGGTGGCTCACAACGCGGGTTTCGACGTGGGATTCCTGCGCGCTGCAGCCGAGCGCTTGCAGATTCCGTGGAAGCGGCCGCCCGTGCTGTGCACGGTGAAACTGGCGCGCCGGGTGCTGACCCGCGACGAGGCCCCGAGCGTCCGGCTCTCCGCGCTGGCCCAACTGTTCGGGGCGAGCACCAGACCTACGCACCGCGCCCTCGACGATGCGCGGGCCACCGTCGACGTGCTGCACGCACTCATCGAGCGCGTCGGCAATCAGGGCATCCAGACCTACGCCGACCTCCGCTCGTATCTGCCGGACGTGACGCCTGCCCAGCGGCGCAACCGACATCTCGCCACCGGCCTGCCGAGGCGCCCAGGCGTGTACCTGTTCCGCGGCCCCTCCGACGAGGTGCTGTACGTGGGCACGGCGGTCGATCTGAGGCGCCGCGTCGGGCAGTACTTCAACGGCGCGGACCCCCGCACCCGCATGAAGGAGATGGCGTCGTTGACGACGCGGGTCGACCACGTCGAGTGCGCGCACGACCTCGAGGCCGGCGTCCGCGAGCTGAGGCTGCTCGCCGCACACGCTCCCCCGTACAACCGGCGCTCCAAGTTTCCGCACCGGTGGTGGTGGGTGGTGCTGACCGATGAAGCGTTCCCCAGATTCTCGGTGGTCCGGTCACCCAAGCACGACCGGGCCATCGGCCCGTTCCGAGCCCGCGCCGACGCCGTCGAGACCGCTGCACTGCTGGCCCGCTTCACCGGAATACGGACCTGTACCACCCGGCTGGCACGTTCGGCGCGCCACGGGCCGTCCTGTCCCGAGGTCGAGCTGTCTCCATGCCCGGCCCCACGCGACGTGACGGCCACCGACTATGCCGCCGCCCCTGCCCTCGCCGCCGATCTCATCGCCGGCGTGGACGACTCGGCGCTTTCGCAGGCGCTCGCGCACATCGCTTCGCTGGCGGCGCACGGCAAGTACGAGACCGCCGCACGGTTGCGCGATCATGCAGCCACCGCGATCGACACCGTCTGGCGGGGCCAACGACTGCACGCCCTGGTCGCGGTCGACGAGCTCGTCGCCGCCAAGCCGGACGGCACAGGGGGTTGGCACCTCGCGGTCGTGCGCAACGGTCAACTCGCCTCGGCGGGAAACGCGCCGCGAGGCGTGCCGCCCATGCCGGTGGTGGACGCGATTTGCGCTGCGGCCCAATCGATTCTGCCCGCCGACGCGCCGCTGAGGGGCGCCCTCGTCGAGGAGACGGCACTCATCGCGCGCTGGCTGACTCAGGCGGGGGTCCGCATCGTGCGGGCCGAGACGTCCACCGGAATCGGCTACTCGACCCCGATGGGGGCCGCGGGCAGGCACGCGGCGTGGGCCGCGGCGGCCCATTCCGCGCGGGTGGCGGCCGAGCAGACCGAGAGGTCAGAGCTTCTGCGTGAACCTCACCCAACGCGCGAGCAGCTGTTCGGCCGCTCCCGAGTCGATCGCGTCGGAGGCCCGCGCGAGGCCGACCTCCCACGCGGGCACCCATTTGGCGTCGCTGGATAGTCCGGCGTGAGCCACCATGGCGCCTGCGGCGTTCAGGACCACTGCGTCGCGGACGGCGCCCTTGGCGCCACCGAACACCTCGCGGACGGACGCGGCGTTGGCCTCTGCGTCGCCGCCCGTCAGCTCGCTGAGGTCGGCACGCTCGAACCCGAAGGCACCCGGATCGAACGTCAACCGCTCGACGGTGCCCGCCTGTACGCGCCAGATGGTGCTCGTCGTGGTGGTGGTCAGCTCGTCGAGTCCGTCATCGCCATGCACCACCAGCACGCTCGAGCCGCGCGTTGCGAAGACCCCTGCCATCACCTCGGCGAGGTCGCCCCACGCACAGCCGATCAGACCCGCCCGGGGCCCAGCCGGATTGGTCAGCGGGCCAAGGAGATTGAAGACGGTGGGGACGCCGATCTCCCGACGGACCGCAGAGGCGTGCTTGTACGACGGGTGGAACTGCGGTGCGAACGCGAAACCGATGCCCACTTCGGCAACGCACCGCGCCACGTCGTCCGGGCCAAGGTCGATGCGCACGCCGAGGGCTTCGAGGGTGTCCGCGCCACCGGACAGCGACGACGCGGCCCGGTTGCCGTGCTTGACGACGGGCACGCCGGCGGCCGCCACCACGATGGAGGCCATCGTGGACAGATTCACCGTGTTGGCGCCGTCACCGCCGGTGCCAACCACGTCAACGGCCGCCGTTCCGATGACGTCGGTCGGCACCCGACGCGCATGCACCAGCATGGTGTCGGCGAGTTCCTTCACCTCCGCCGACGTCGGCCCCTTCATCTTCATCGAGACCGCGAATCCGGCGATCTGGGCCGGCGTCGCCACGCCGGTCATGATCTGGTCCATGGCCCACGCCGCCTGTCCATTCGCGAGCGTGCGTCTGGTGGTCAGGCGGCCGAGGACGTGCGGCCAGGTCTTGGAATCGTCGGATGTCACGAAATGATTATTACGAATGTCGTGCCCCGGGTGGAGTTCAACAACTACAAAGCGTCATACTTCTTGATGTGACGAGCGCTGTAGGGACCTCGGGAACCGCGATCACTGCCCGCGTGCATTCGCTGAACCGTCCCAACATGGTAAGTGTCGGCACCATCGTGTGGCTTTCCAGCGAATTGATGTTCTTTGCTGGACTGTTCGCGATGTACTTCACCGCGCGGGCGCAAGCCGCCGGTGACTGGCCGCCGCACCCCACCCACCTGAACCTGTTCGAAGCGGTTCCGGTCACGCTGGTGCTGATTGCCTCGTCGTTCACCTGCCAGATGGGCGTGTTCGCGGCCGAGCGCGGTGACGTGTTCGGGCTGCGCCGTTGGTACACGATCACGCTGATCATGGGCACGATCTTCGTCGCGGGCCAGGGCTACGAGTACCACGCGTTGGTCGGCGAGGGCACCACCATCCCCAGCAGCGCCTACGGCTCGGTGTTCTACCTCGCCACCGGTTTCCACGGACTGCACGTCATCGGCGGTCTCGTTGCATTCATCTTCCTTCTGGCGCGCACGCGCATGAGTAAGTTCACTCCCGCGCAGGCCACCGCGGCGATCGTCGTGTCGTACTACTGGCACTTCGTCGACATCGTGTGGATCGCGCTGTTCGCCACCATCTACTTCGTCCGATAGGCCCGAGACACCGATGAGAAGGGGTTCGATGAGCAGCAAGTCTCGCCGTCGGCTACGCCGGCGGGTGTCGGCAGCACTTCTGCTGCTGACCGGACTTCTCGTTGCGGGAGGCATCGCCGCCACCCTGACGCCCAAGCCGCAGGTAGCCGTTGCCGATGAGTCGAGCCTGGCGCTGGTGCGTACGGGCAAGCAACTCTTCGAGACGTCCTGCGTGACATGCCACGGCGCCAACCTTCAGGGTGTGCCCGATCGCGGCCCCAGCCTCATCGGCACCGGCGAGGCGGCGGTCTACTTCCAGGTCTCCACCGGCCGGATGCCCGCGATGCGCGGTGAGGCTCAGGCCCCCCGCAAGGATCCGATCTTCGATGAGCACCAGATCGACGCCCTCGGCGCCTACGTTCAGGCCAACGGCGGCGGCCCGGTCGTCCCTCGCGACCCGAACGGCGCAGTGGCCCAGAACAGTCTGCTCGGCAACGACGTCGCCCGCGGCGGTGACCTGTTCCGGCTCAATTGCGCGTCGTGCCACAACTTCACCGGCAAGGGCGGTGCCCTCTCCTCGGGCAAGTACGCGCCGCCGCTCGACGAGGCCCAGCCCGCGCAGATCTATACCGCGATGCTGACCGGCCCGCAGAACATGCCCAAGTTCTCCGACCGCCAACTCAGTCCGGAGGAGAAGCGCGACATCGTCGCGTACGTCCGCGAGGCCACCAACACGCCCAACCCGGGTGGTTACGGTCTCGGCGGCTTCGGCCCCGCGCCAGAAGGCATGGCGGCCTGGATCATTGGGATGGTCGCCGTCATCGGCGCCGCTATGTGGGTGGGATCGCGCGCATGAGCGACAACGTAAAGGGAACCGACGCGCCAGGCCAGGGCGGCGTTCCCGGCCAGCCGAGTGACGCCGAACTGGCCAGGATGTCACGGGAGGAGCTCGTCGAACTCGGCGGCCGGATCGACGGCGTCGAAACCGTCTTCAAAGAGGCACGCTGGCCCATCGAGGGCACCAAGGCCGAGAAGCGGGCCGAACGCACCGTCGCATACTGGCTGCTGCTCGGCGGCTTCGCGGGACTGGCGCTGCTGCTGGTGTTCTTGTTCTGGCCGTGGGAGTACAAGCCGTACGGCTCCGCGGGCGAGCTCGTCTACAGCCTGGCCACCCCGCTGTACGGTCTGACGTTCGGCCTCTCGATCCTGGCAATCGGGATCGGCGCGGTGCTCTTCCAGAAGAAGTTCATCCCCGAGGAGATCTCGATCCAGGACCGCCACGACGGCCAGTCCCCCGAGATCCAGCGCAAGACCGCGGCGGCCAACCTCACCGACGCCCTCGAGGGCTCGACCATCAAGCGCCGCAAGCTGATTGGGTTGTCGCTCGGTATCGGGCTCGGCGCCTTCGGACTCGGCACGGCGGTGGCGTTCATCGGCGGCATCATCAAGAATCCGTGGAAGCCCGTCGTACCGACGGCCGACGGCAAGAAGGCCGTGTTGTGGACCTCGGGTTGGTCCCCGCGTTTCCACGGCGAGACGATCTACCTGGCGCGCGCCACCGGACAAGCCGGCAGTTCACCGTTCGTCAAGATGCGCCCCGAGGACATCGACTCCGGCGGCATGGAGACGGTGTTCCCCTGGCGGGAGTCCGACGGTGACGGCTCCACGTTCGAATCTCACGAGTTGCTCAACACGATCGCGATGGGTGTGCGCAACCCCGTCATGCTGATCCGCATCCGGCCCGAGGACATGTCCCGCGTGGTCAAGCGCCAGGGTCAGGAGAGCTTCAACTTCGGCGACCTGTTCGCCTTCACGAAGGTGTGCTCGCATCTGGGTTGCCCCTCGTCGCTGTACGAGCAGCAGACCTACCGCATCCTCTGCCCGTGCCACCAGTCGCAGTTCGACGCGCTGCACTTTGCGCGACCCATCTTCGGCCCGGCGGCGCGCGCGTTGGCACAACTTCCGATAACCATCGACAAGGATGGCTATCTGGTGGCAAACGGGGACTACATCGAACCCGTCGGACCGGCATTCTGGGAGCGAACATCATGAGTCCACAGAGTGGTTCCTCGAAACTTGCCGACATGGCAGCCGATCAGGGTGACGCGATCGATTCGCGGTACCACCCGTCTGCTGCGGTGCGCCGCCAGCTCAACAAGGTCTTCCCGACGCACTGGTCGTTCCTGCTCGGGGAGATCGCGCTGTACAGCTTCATCGTGCTGCTGCTGACCGGTGTGTACCTGACGCTGTTCTTCGACCCGTCGATGGCCGAGGTCACCTACCACGGCGTCTACCAGCCACTCAACGGCATCCAGATGTCCCGCGCCTACGAGACCGCCCTCGACATCTCGTTCGAGGTGCGCGGCGGCCTCTTCGTCCGGCAGGTCCACCACTGGGCCGCGCTGCTGTTCGCCGCGTCGATCATGGTGCACCTGGCCCGGGTGTTCTTCACCGGCGCCTTCCGCCGTCCCCGCGAGGCCAACTGGGTGATCGGCTCACTGCTTCTGATCCTGGCGATGTTCGAGGGGTACTTCGGCTACTCGCTGCCCGACGACCTGCTCTCGGGCACCGGCCTGCGCGCCGCGTTCTCCTCGATCACGCTCGGCATGCCCCTGATCGGCACCTGGCTGCACTGGGCACTGTTCGGCGGCGACTTCCCCGGCGAGATCATCATCCCGCGGCTCTATGCCCTGCACATTCTGCTGATCCCGGGAATCATCCTGGCGCTCATCGGAGTTCACCTTGCGATGGTGTGGTTCCAGAAGCACACCCAGTTCCCCGGGCCCGGCCGCACCGAACACAACGTCGTCGGCGTGCGCGTCATGCCGGTCTTCGCCGTCAAGTCCGGCGCGTTCTTCGCCATGACCGTCGGCATCCTCGGTTTGATGGGTGGGCTGTTGCAGATCAATCCGATCTGGCAGCTGGGCCCGTACAAGCCGTCGCAAATCTCGGCGGGCAGCCAGCCCGACTTCTACATGATGTGGACCGACGGCCTGGCGCGTATGTGGCCGGCCTGGGAGCTCTACCCGTTCGGGCACACCGTGCCCGCCGCCGTCGCCGTCGCGCTGATCATGGGGCTGGTGTTCATCCTCCTCACGATCTATCCGTTCCTCGAGAAGAAGATGTCCAAGGACGTGGCGCATCACAACCTCCTGCAGCGCCCGCGCGACGCTCCGGTCCGCACCGCGATCGGCGCCATGGCCATCGCGTTCTACATCGTGCTGACCTTCGCGTGCATGAACGACATCATCGCGCTGATGTTCCACATCTCGTTGAACGCGACGACGTGGATCGGGCGTATCGGCATGGTCGTGCTACCCGCGATCGCCTACTACATCGCCTACCGGTGGGCCATCAGCCTGCAGCGCAGCGACCGCGCCGTCCTGGAGCACGGCATCGAGACGGGCATCCTGAAGCGGCTGCCGCACGGTGCCTACATCGAACTGCACCAGCCGCTCGGCCCGGTCGACGGCCACGGCCACCCGATTCCGCTGGAGTACCAGGGCGCACCGCTGCCCAAGCGGATGAACAAGCTCGGCTCCGCGGGTGCCCCAGGCAGCGGCAGCTTCCTCGTCCCGGACCCCGAGGGCGAGCAGACTGCGCTCGTCGAGGCTGCCCACGCATCCGAGCACAGGGCGATTACCGCTCTGAAGGAACGCCAGAACGGCGAGGGCACCAACGGAAACGGCAACGGGTCGAACGGGCAGCACTAGCCCTCCGACCGCAAGGCACGCGAAGCCGCCCCGACGAGAGTCGGGGCGGCTTTTCGTGGGGGCGGTGGCGTCGGTCAGGACGACTCGAGCACGCCTCGCAGCTCCCGCAGGAAGTACCAGGGGGCGACGGGCATGACCACCGTGATGACGGCTGTCACGGCGTACACCGCCCACGCGGCGGTGTCATGACCAGAGGCCATCAGGTAGGTCGCCACGCCGATCGCCGTGACGGCGGCGCCCATCGCACCCGCGATGCACGCCGTCGAGCGGAGCCAGATCTGTTCGACCGCGGCCGTCGGGAAGCCCACCCGGCTGCTGGCAGGCGGGGTCGAGTGTCGGCGCAACACAGGTGCACCGAAGGGCTGCAACCGCTGGGCCACCGATGGCGCGTCGGCCGCCCGGCCATCGTCGTCCGGCGTCCCCGGTCGCGTGACGACTCCTGACGACGCCGTCTGCCTGGCACGCAGGAGCAGGGGGATGGCGCCGATGATGACCGCGGCGGAGACGCCGATGACCGTGTACAGCAGCCAGGGAGTGTCGGAATCCCCTACGGCGATCGAATGCGAACTCGCCAGATCGACGAGGGCGACGACGGCCGCCACTGCCGCACCCAGCGCGGCGAGCCAGAGTGCGATGCACGCGATGACGAGAATGCGGTCCACCTGATCGGGCGTGCCCTGACGGATCCGAGAGGGTGCTACGACTCCACCTCCAGTGTTGTGGGTCATCAGCAGCTGGTCTGCCAATCGTTATTCTGCTGCGAGGCGATGGTCTGCCCGTCGCTCGTGGTGATCTGGCAGTTCAGCTTGCTCAGGCGCAGCAGGCTCGACGCCTGTACCGAGCCGAACTCCGACATCGAGATCGGGGTGACCGTCAGCGACCACGGGATGTACACGTTCTGCTGCGTGCGTTGCCTGCCGGACGCGTCGGTGTAGGTCACCGAGATGCGATCCAGCGGCGCCTTGGTCCCCGTCACCGAATAGGTGATGAACCGCGGGCCGGCCGGGGCGGTGGTGGTTACGGGCGGAGGACCCGTCTCCGCGGGCGGCGGTGGCGGCGCCACTTCGGTCGGCGCCGGCGGTGGCGGCGGGGGCTCCTGGGTCACCGTGATCGTCTCAGGTGGCGGCGGTGGCGGCTCCTCGCTGGTGGGCGGGGGCGGCGGGGACGGTGGCGTCGTCGTGGTGATCTCGTCCTGGACCGGCGGCACCGACGTCGTGGTGCTGGTCCCAGGCGTCGCCAGGGTCTCGCTGTCCGTTCGGGTCACCAGGACCGCTACCGAGACGACCAGTGAGATCGCCGCGGCGATGGCGACCACGCCGACCACCCAGGGCCATCGTGGAGGGGTCGCGTCGTCGTCGGCGCCGGTGGCCTTGGAGTCGTAGGCGTCGTAGTCGTACAGGGAGGAGTCTGGCGGCACGTAGGGCGCGCTGGTGAACTGCTCGGATTCCGGTGCGGAGTACGCCCGCGAGTAAATCTCCGTCTCGCCTGTCTTCGGCGTCTCCCGAGCCGGTTCGTCCGGCCCCGGTGAATTAGACCCTGGAGAATCCGGTTCTGGGGGATTCGGCCCGCTCATCTACGCCTGTCCTTTTCGCCTGCCCGTCGGCGCGACGTCAGCGTTGGTGTCGTGACTGGTCGCGCCTCGGCAACCCTACCGAACCCGAGGCCCCGACGGCTCTGGCGGCGCGGTACGTCAGCCAACTGAGGCCTTTATCGTGACCTAGCGCCCTGCGTGGTCAGTGCTTCTCGGGACCGATGTAGTACTCGAACACCAGGCCGGCCGCGGTCGCCAGCACGAAGCAGACACCCGCGACGATCAACCATGGCAACCACAGCGCGACCGCGACCGCGGTCACCGATGCCGAAAGGGCGATCAGCAGGGGCCACCAGCTGTGGGGGCTGTAGAACCCCAACTCCCCTGCGCCGTCCGAGATCTCGGCGTCCTCGTAATCCTCGGGACGGGTGTCGAGCCGCCTGGCCACGAACCGGAAGAAGGTGCCGATGATGAGCGACAGGCCCGTGGTGAGGACCAGCGCGGTGGTGCCCGCCCACTCGATGCCGCCGTTGGCGTACAGCGCGGTCAGCGCGCCGTAGCCGACGGCACAGAGCGCGAAGAATGCGGTGAGGAATTCGAACAGTCTCGCTTCGATGTGCATGCGGTCTCGTCCCCTACTTACTCGCCTGCGGAACCTGCTCGCCGCGCCGCGATTCGAACGGATGCGTCGTGACCGCCAACTGCGGAAGGCCCACGGCCCCGAGTGCGTCGGCGTTGGTCCCGTTCGGATGGTCGGTGCGGTACTGGAGGTAGGCCTTGAACACGTTGGGTTCCACGACCCGCACTTCGAAGTTCATCATCGAGTGGTACGTGCCGCACATCTCGGTGCAGCGCCCGACGAACGCTCCCGTCTCCTGAATTTCGCTGATCTGGAAGACGTTGTCCGAGTTGTTGGCCTTCGGATCCGGCATGACGTCGCGTTTGAAGAGGAACTCCGGCACCCAGAAACCGTGGATGACGTCGGCCGACGCAATCTGGAACTCGATGCGCTTGCCCTTGGGCAGCACCAGGATCGGGATCTCGGTGCTGGTGCCCGTCGTCTCGACCTTGTCGAAGTTCAGGTACGTGCGGTCCTCGGGGTTCAGACCCTTGATCGGTCCTACGAGTTCTTCACCGTGCGCATCGACGCCCTCTGGCTTCGACACCATCGCGTTCTTGCGCGCGGTGTCGACGCCGTCGTAGCTGAGCGTGCCGTCGTGGAAGTCGATCTTCTGGTAACCGAACTTCCAGTTCCACTGGAAGGCCGTGACGTCGATGACGACCTCGGGATTGGGATCCTTGTGCAGCATCTTCTCCTGCACGACCACGGTGAAGTAGAACAGCACCGAGATGATGAGGAACGGCACCACCGTCAGCACCAACTCGAGTGGCATGTTGTACCCGAATTGACGGGGCAGGTCGGTGTCGGTCTTCTTCTTCCGGTGAAACGCTGCGGTCCAGAAGATCAGTGCCCACACGATCACGCCGACGACCAGCGACGCGATCACGCAACCGATCCACAATTCACGGTTGAGCTTGCCCTCTGGCGTGATGCCGTTTGGCCAGCCGAGGCCGATTGCCTCAGACCAGCTGCAGCCGCTGAGCAGGAGCGCAGTCCCACCCAGTACCACTGACAACGCCACCAACCGGAACCCGCGAGCGGTCACGTTGGTGCCTCCTAGAAGTGGGTGAAACCAGGCGAATACTACGCAGCGTAGACCACACCGGAGGGCAGGAGCGAAGCGACCGGGGAATGACTCCGGAGGGCAGGAGCGAAGCGACCGGGGAATGAACCAGGGTGCTGGTCTGGGCACACGTCGCCATTCGGCATACTGGCGCGGTGTGCGGACTGCTGGCCTACCTACGCGACCCGTCCGCAGACTCATCCGCCGAGCTGGTGGATGCGGTGTCCGGGGCCGCCCACCTCATGCGCCACCGCGGCCCGGACGAGCCGGGGACCTGGGCAGACCACACCACGGACCCGACCGTGGTCCTCGGCTTCAATCGCCTGTCGATCATCGACATCGCCCACAGCCACCAACCGCTGAGCTGGGGGCCGCCCGAGGAGCCCGGCCGCTACAAGCTGGTCTTCAACGGCGAGATCTACAACTACCTCGAATTGCGGGAGGAGCTGTCGGCGCGTCACGGCGCCGAGTTCGCCACCGACGGTGACGGTGAGGCGATCCTCGCCGCGTACCACCACTGGGGCACCGATGCCCTTCACCGGCTGCGCGGCATGTTCGCGTTCGCGCTCTGGGACACCGTCGCTCGGGAGTTGTTCTGCGCGCGTGACCCGTTCGGCATCAAGCCGCTGTTCATGGCGACCGGCGCGGGCGGAACCATCGTCGGCAGCGAGAAGAAGTGCCTGCTGGACCTGGCCCCGGTTGCAGGCATCGACCTCGGCATCGACGAACGTGCGGTGCAGCACTACACGGTGCTGCAGTACGTGCCGGAACCGGAAACGCTGCACCGCGGCATCCGTCGGCTGGATTCTGGCAGTTACGCCCGTATCCGGCCGGGTAGCGCACCGGAGGTGACGCGGTACTTCGTGCCGAAGTTCGCCGCGGTGCCGTTCGTCGCAGGAGCCGAGCAGGGCCGCTACGACGAGATCACTGCGGTGCTCGAGGATTCGGTCGCCAAGCACATGCGCGCCGACGTCACGGTGGGCGCCTTCCTCTCCGGTGGCATCGACTCGACGGCGATTGCGGCGCTTGCGATGCGGCACAACCCGCGGCTGATCACGTTCACCACCGGCTTCGAACGCGAAGGGTTCTCGGAGGTCGACGTCGCGGTGGCCTCGGCAGAGGCGATCGGGGCGCGTCACGTCACCAAGGTCGTCAGCCAGGCCGAATTCGTCGAGGCGCTACCGGAGATCGTCTGGTATCTGGATGAACCCGTCGCCGATCCGGCCCTGGTGCCGTTGTTCTTCATCGCCCGCGAGGCGCGCAAGCACGTCAAGGTGGTGCTGTCCGGCGAGGGTGCCGACGAGCTGTTTGGCGGTTACACGATCTACCGAGAACCCTTGTCGCTCAAAGCATTCGACTATGTTCCCGGCCCGCTTCGTCGATCACTCGGCAGAGCATCGCGGCCCCTACCCGACGGGATGCGTGGCAAGAGCCTGCTGCACCGCGGTTCGCTGACGCTGCAGGATCGGTACTACGGGAACGCCAGGAGTTTCTCCGACGCCCAGTTGCGCGCGGTGCTGCCCGGGTTCCGACCGGAGTGGACGCACACCGATGTGACCGCCCCCCTGTATGCCGAGTCCGAGGGCTGGGATCCGGTGGCTCGCATGCAGCACGTCGACCTGTTCACCTGGCTGCGCGGCGACATCCTGGTCAAGGCCGACAAGATGACGATGGCGAACTCGCTGGAGCTGCGGGTGCCGTTCCTGGACCCCGAGGTGTTCGCGGTCGCGTCCCGACTTCCGTTCGATCAGAAGATCACCAGGGCCACGACGAAGTACGCGCTGCGCCGTGCGCTCGAACCCATCGTGCCCGCGCACGTGCTCAATCGCGCGAAACTTGGCTTCCCCGTGCCGATCCGGCACTGGTTGCGGTCCGGCGAGTTGCTCGATTGGGCGTACGCGACGGTGGCAGCGTCACAGACCGAGGACCTGATCGACGTCGCCGGGGTGCGACGGATGCTCGACGAACACCGCAGTGGCACAGCCGATCACAGTCGCCGGTTGTGGACCGTGCTGATCTTCATGCTGTGGCACGCGATCTTCGTCGAGCACAGCGTGGTGCCCAACATCAGCGAACCGACCTATCCGGTTCAGCTGTAGCGGGAAATCAGAGCGTGGCGCCGATTTCCTGCGCCGCCTCTGGGCCGTAGGCCTCGGCGAGCCGCTTGACCGCGACGTCGAGGTCCCAGGTCCACTCCTGCGGCCCCGTCGCCTCCAGCACCAGGACCGCGACCAGCGACGCCAGCTGTGCCGAACGCTCCAGGCTGAGCCCGGCGGCGCGTCCCGTCAGGAAGCCGGCGCGGAACGCGTCACCGATGCCCGTCGGGTCGGCTTGATGGGTCTCGGGAACGACGTCGACGTGGACGGTGCTGCCGTCGGCGGAGACCAGGTCGACGCCCTTGGGCCCGAGTGTCGTGACGCGCAGGCCGATCTGGCTCATCACCTCGGCTTCGGTCCAACCCGACTTCTGCAGCAGTAGGTCCCACTCGTAGTCGTTGGTGAACAGATAGGTGGCACCGTCGATCAGCTTGCGGATCTCTTCACCGGACAGGCGGGCCAGCTGCTGGGACGGATCCGCCGCGAAGGCGAGCCCGAGGGCGCGACACTCCTCGGTGTGCAGGATCATCGCATCGGGGTCGTTGGCTCCGACGATCACCAGATCGATTGACTTCGTGCGTGATACGACGTCGGCGAGCTTGATGTTGCGGGATTCGGACATGGCGCCCGGATAGAACGAGGCGATCTGAGCCATGTCCTCGTCGGTGGTGCAGACGAACCGCGCGGTGTAGGCGGAATCAGAGATCAGGACGCTGTCGCAGTCGACCCCGTGCTCGCTGAGCCAACCGCGGTACTCGTCGAAATCCTTGCCAGCCGCTCCGACGAGCGCGACGTCGCCGCCGAGCACGCCGATGGCGAACGCCATGTTGCCTGCCACGCCACCACGGTGCATGACCAGATCGTCGACCAGGAAGCTCAGCGACACCTTCTGCAGGTGATCGGCCAGCAACTGTCCGGAGAACTTGCCAGGGAACTTCATCAGATGGTCGGTCGCGATGGATCCGGTCACCACAATCGTCACGAAGCGTTACCCTTCATTTCGTTAAACCGTCTACGTAAGCCTAGCTCGCAGGTCGGTGCGCTAGCCTAACAACGTCATGGCTGGCCCAATTCCGTACCCCGATTCCCCCTATCCGGAATCGGCGCCCCAGCAGCCGTTCCCGCAGTCCGGACCACGGCCGCCCGGTCCTGTGCCCTATCCGGGGGCCGTGCCGTCGGCATATCCCGGCACCTTGCCGCCTCCGGTGAATTACCCGAAGCGCCCGCGCCGCAAGCGTGCCGTGGTGATCGGGATCGGATTGCTGGTCATCGCACTGGTCGCCGCCGTGGTGACCGCTGTCGTGCTGGCTACCCGTGGGGGCGAGGACGGCCCCGCAGTGACCGATGCCACCGCCACGACCGCCATTCAGAATTATCTGGATGCGCTGGCCAAGGGAGACGACGAAACCATCGCACGCAACAATTCGTGCGGGTTCTTCGACGCGGTCACGGACCGCCATTCGGACATGATGCTCGCGAACCTGACCAGCGACGCATTCCGCGGCCAGTACAGCGCTGCCAAGGTGTCGACGATCGACAAAATCGTCACGTGGTCAGCCAATCAGTCGCAGGTACTGTTCACCATGCGCGCCACACCCGCTGGACGTACCAAGGGCGAAGTGGAGCGTCAAGGCATAGCGCAGCTGCTGATCCAGGACAACCACATCCTGGTGTGCTCGTATCTGCCGCGGAACGCCGGCCAGTTCTAGCCGCCTGGCGACAAGAACTCAGTTGAACGAGTCGCCGCAGGCGCAGGAGCCGCCTGCGTTCGGGTTGTCGATAGTGAAACCGGTCTTCTCGATGCTGTCGACGAAGTCGATCGTGGCGCCCTGGAGGTACGGGGCGCTCATCCGGTCGACGGTCAGCGTGACACCGCCGAAGTCGACGTTCAGGTCGCCGTCGAGCGACCGATCGTCGAATGCGAGCTCGTAGCGTAGACCCGCGCAACCGCCAGGCTGAACCGCGATGCGCAGGTTCAGGTCGTCGCGGCCTTCCTGGTCCAGCAGCGACTTCGCCTTGGCCGCGGCAGCGTCGGTGAGGATGGCGCCATGAGCAGCGGTGGTAGTCGTGGTCGACTCGTCCTGAACAGTCATTCCTTCTCCCTGTGCATTGTCATGCGTCGGATACCACAACGGTACCTTGCCGGACCGCTATTCCCGACTTCTGTCGTCTCCCCAGCGTTCGGAGGTCTGCTGCGCGAGCCCGGTGAGCTGCCGCGCGGCGTCTTCGATCGCGACCTGGACCGAGCCCGCGTAGTCCGTGATCGAGTGGGCGGCGGCGATCCCCGCGGCCCGCAGGACGCTCTCGTCGAGGGTGACCTGGCCCGCGAGCACCAGGACCGGCGCATCCCGCGCTCCCGCAGCCAGTGCGCTGACCACCTTGCCGTGCAGTGACTGGTCGTCGAATCGGCCCTCGCCGGTGATGATCAGGTCCGCGTTGGCCACGTCGCCCGCCAGGCCCGTGTGCTCGGCGATGACGGCGGCCCCCGATTCGCGGCGGCCGCCCAGCGCCATCAGTGCGGCGCCGAGGCCCCCCGCGGCTCCTGCACCGGGTTCGGCGCGAACGTCACGACTTGTGGCGGCCTCGAGATCGGCGGCCCAATCGGCCAGCCTGGCTTCGAGCCTGTCGACGGTGGCGGGGTCGGCACCCTTCTGAGGCCCGAACACGTGGGCGGCCCCCATCGGGCCCAGCAGCGGATGCTCGACGTCGGTGGCCGCGATCAGGTCCACCCCTGCCAATCGCGTCACGGCGGCATCGAGTCCGCCGAGCGCCTCGATCATGCCGCGGCCACCGTCGGTGCAGGCGCTGCCGCCCAGCCCGACCACGATTCGTGCGGCGCCGGCCGTCAGTGCGGCGTCGATGAGTTGGCCGACTCCCCCGCTGTGCGCGTCGACGGCGGTCTGCACCGTGGGCGGTCCGCCGAGCAGGGCCAATCCGCACGCCTGCGCGCATTCGATGTACGCGGTTCCCGAGGCGGCGTCCAAGACCCACTCCGCGGTCACGTCGTCGGCGAGTGGGCCGCTCACCACCGCCGAGCGCCGGCCGCCGAAGCGGCTGGCCAGTACGTCGACGAACCCGGGGCCGCCATCGGACTGCGGCGCCAGTGTCAGCTGGTCGTCGACTCTGGCGCGCTGCCAACCGGCGGCGATGGCCTCGGCGGCCTGTACGGCGGTGAGACTGTCCCCGTAGCAATCAGGGGCGATCAGCACGCGTAGCGCTGGGACCGTCATTCCCGAAGGGTAAGTCCGCGTGCCCGGAGGTGCATGTCGGACGGAGCGGGAACGGAAGTAACCTGACAGACGTGAATCTGCTCGGTCGTAAGAAGGACAATCCCCCACCCGAGGACGGCGACGGCTCGACTGTCGACGAGTTGTCCGACGACGGCCAGGACGCCGGCGCCCGCGTCACCGCCCCGAAGGGCAGGCCCACTCCCAAGCGCAACCAGACCCGCGCTCGCGGCCCGGTCGCACCGGCGCCCATGACCGCAGCGGAGGCGCGCAAGCGCAAGAAGGCCACCAAGCAGTCGCTGACCAAGGAAGAGCGCAAGGCCGACAAGGTCACGCGGCGCGCCCAGTTGGCCGAGCGCCGCGAGAAGATGATGGCGGGTGACGACGCGTACCTGCTGCCCCGCGACAAGGGGGCGCTGCGCCGCTTCGCTCGCGACGTCGTCGACTCACGACGCAATCTGCTCGGCCTGTTCATGCCCGCCGCGCTGGCGCTGGTGTTCGTGATGTTGTCGCTGCCGTCCGTCCAGATCCAGTACTACGTGCAGTTCGTCATGCTGGCGCTGGTGGTGGTGATGGTTGTCGACGGCCTGCTGATCGCGCGTCGGGTCAACAAGGCCGTCGACGCCAAGTTCCCCGACAACACCGAGAGTGGCTGGAAGCTAGGCTTCTACGCGGCCAGTCGCGCCTCTCAGCTGCGCCGCATGAGGGCACCCCGCCCCCAGGTTCAGCGCGGCGCCAAGGTCTCTTGAGCCGAGGTGCGCGTTCTCGCACTCGGCGGCATCCGATCGGGCAAGTCGCAGTGGGCGGAAACGGCGATCGCCAAGGCCGCGGGTCCGAGCGGGCACGTCTGCTACCTGGCCACCGGCGCCATGTCCGCTGATCCCGAATGGTCGGCCAGGGTCGCCATCCACCGCGAGCGCCGACCCGACCGGTGGTCGACGATCGAAAGCACCAACGTCGCAACGCAATTGCGCTCGGACGAACAGACCCCGACACTGGTTGACGACATGGGCGGCTGGCTCGTCGCCGCCATGGATCGCCGGGAGGCGTGGACGGGCGGCGTGGTCACGCCAGACGTCGACGAACTCGTCGATGCGGTCGCCGCGTTTCGGGGACCGCTCGCATTGGTCAGTCCGGAGGTCGGGCTGACGATCGTGCCGGCGACCGAGTCCGGTCGCCGGTTCACCGATGAGCTGGGAACGCTGAACCAGCGCCTCGCGGCCATGTGCGACCGCGTCGTGCTGGTGATCGCCGGGCAGCCCCTGACGGTCAAGGAGACATCGTGACGGATTTGCAGGCGATTCCGGACATCCCTGCCCTCGATACCGACTCCGAGGCCGCCGCCCGCGCCCGCCAGGGCCGGTTGACGAAACCGCCTGGCGCGCTTGGCCGTCTCGAGGATCTGTCGATCTGGGTGGCGGCGTGCCAGGGCGCGTGTCCGCCGCACCAATTCCTGCGTCCGCGGGTCGTCGTGTTCGCCGGCGATCATGGCGTGACTGCCGCCGGGGTGTCCGCCTTTCCGCCCGAAGTGACCGCGCAGATGGTGGCGAACTTCGCCGCGGGTGGCGCAGCGATCAACGTGCTGGCCGAACTCGCGGGCGCGACCGTTCGGGTGGTGGACGTCGCGGTCGACTCGGACGAGCCGTTGACGCAGGCGATCGGCGCGCACAAGGTGAGGCGCGGCAGCGGCAACATCGCCGTCGAGGACGCACTGAGCGCCGACGAGGTGGCCGCCGCGGTCGATGCGGGCCGGGCGATCGCCGATGAGGAGGTCGACGCCGGTGCCGACCTGTTGATTGCGGGCGATATGGGCATCGGAAACACCACGGCGGCAACGACCTTGATCGCCGCGCTGACGCTGTCCGAACCCGTCGCGGTGGTGGGTCGCGGCACCGGCGTCGACGATGCAGGCTGGGCCCGCAAGACCGCGGCGATCAGGGATGCCCTCCGTCGCACCCGTGACGTGTCGTCGGACCCCGTTGGGCTGCTTCGTGTCTGCGGCGGCGCCGACCTTGCGGCGATGGCCGGCTTTCTGGTCCAGGCCGCGGTGCGGCGGACCCCGGTGTTGCTGGACGGCGTCGTCGTCACCGCGGCGGCCCTGGTCGCGGACCGGTTGGCGCCGGGCGCACGCTCGTGGTGGCAGGCCGGACACCGGTCGACCGAACCTGCCCACACGTTGGCCCTTCAGCACCTCCGGTTGGAGCCGGTGGTCGACCTCGGCATGCGCCTCGGTGAGGGCACCGGTGCCATGGTCGCGCTGCCGGTGTTACGGGCAGCGGTCGCCACGCTGGCATCGATGGCGACGTTCGACGAGGCGAACGTGTCCGACAACGCGTCGTGATCGGTTCTCTCGCATCGGCTTTCGCCTTCGCCACCGTGCTGCCGGTGCGCACTCGACAGCCGTTCGGCCGTGGCGCCCTGACCGCGCTGCCGGTGGTCGGCGTGGTGCTCGGCGCAGCGGCGGCCGCAGGGGCGTGGTCGGCGGCCCACGCTTTTGGCACCGGCAACCCACTGACCGGTATGGCCGTGGTGGTGGTCCTCCTGCTGGCCACGCGCGGTCTGCACGTCGACGGCTTCGCCGACACCGTGGACGGCCTCGGCTGCTACGGCCCGCCGGAGCGGGCTTTGGCCGTCATGCGCGACGGACCGGCCGGACCCTTCGGCGTCGCCGCGATCACCGTGACGATCGTGGTGCAGGGTCTGGCGTTCACGATGCTGGACCCGATCGCGATCGTGGTTGCCGTGGTGGCGGGCCGGATCGCCGTGGTGTTGGCGTGCCGCGGGTCGGTGCCCGCGGCGCCGGGCAGCACGCTGGCGTCGCTAGTCGCAGGCACCCAACCGTGGTGGGTGGCCGCGGCGTGGGTCGTCGCCCTCGCGGCCGCGTCGGTCGCGGCGACCGGCCGCCCGTGGCAGGGACCCGTCGCGGTCGTCGTGGC
>JAOPWT010000475.1 GCA_025965555.1 Mycobacterium sp. | reverse complement strand
GTGGTCGTCGTCGTGGTGGGTGACGTGGTCGTGGTGGTCGACGTCGGCTCGGTCGTCGATCCGGATGTCGGTGTGTCCGACACCGTCGACGTGACGGTCGGGTCACCGCTCTGCGAGGACGGCGGAGCGGTCTTCGTGGAGAGGCTCGTGGTGACGAGGCCGTTCGCGCCCGTCGACGAGATCGTGACGATCTCGGTGACGGTGCCGCTGTCAGTGGAATTGCCGGTCAGCGTGACCGCGAGCCCGCCCACCGCGAGCAGCGCCGCGGCCGCGGCTGCGCCGAAGAGAATGGGTGGCCGCTTGTACCAGGCCAGCGGCTCGGAATCCGGAAAGTTGTCCTCTTCTTCGTGCGCGAAGGCCATCTCCGGCCTGGCGCCGGTCGACGAGTACTCCGACTGGTAGTCACCGCCGGCATAGGGAACCGGCTCGCCGGTCGGGGCGTCGTCCTGCGACCACGCCAGCGCGCCGGAGGTGGAGGAACCGTCGCCGGGCGGCGGGCCGGCAAAAGGCGCGCCCGCGGCCCATCCCATCGTCGGCGCCAAACCCGTTGGCGCGTCGCCGATCGGTGCCATGCTCGTCGGGGCCATGCCGGTCGGAGCCATGCCCGTCTGGTCGGCGTCGTCGAATCCGCTCGCGGCGACGACGGCCGCGCCCGCGGCGATCCCCAGAACCGGCAGCGGGGTGGTGACGACGGGTGCGCGCAGCTGTTCGGACAGCCGCTGGGTGACCAGCGGGATCGCGGCGCCCCCACCGACCGTGGCCACCGCTGAGATACTCCCGAGCGGAATTCGGTAGCGCTGCAACGTTTCTGCGATGGTCGACAGCAGGCCGCCCAGAGGTGCCTCGATGAGGCGTTCGAGCTCGGACCTGGTGATGCGGACGTCCGAGGAGTATCCGGGCAGCTCCGCCTGGATCACGGCGGCGGTCTCGGCGGACAGCCGTTCCTTCGCGGCTCGGCACTCGTCGCGAAGGCGGGCGAGCGATCCGACCGCGGCCGTGCTGGCGGGATCAGCGGAGTTGGCCTCTGCAATGCCCGCGACGACGTGGTTCAACAGAGCCTGATCGACGAGGTCGCCGGAGAAGTCCTGATACCTGACCGTGTCGCCGATGACGGCGAGGTCGGCGCGCGCGTCGGCCAGGGTGATGCTGGTTCCGCCGCCGCCGAAGTCGCACAACAACACCACGCCGTCGGAAGGCAGCCCAGGAGCCGCGCGCAGTCCGGCGAGCGCGGCCACCGAGTCGGGGATCAGCGCGGCGGGAATGCCGTTGGGAGAGAGGCTGGGCTTGGCCCGTAGCGCGTTCCGCAGCGCGCCGACGGCTCTCGGACCCCAGTGCGCGGGCACGGCGATCGTGACGGGTGCGCCTCCACCGACGGTGTTGGCCATCACATCGAGCGCCTCGACGAGCACCACCTCGCCGCGATGGGAGGACCCGTCGGCGGCTACCAGCGGCACCGGGTCACCGACCCGGTCGACGAACCCGGCGAGAACCAGACCGGGCTGGTTCGGACCGGGAAATTCCCCGACCTCAGGGGCGCGGTCGGTGAATACGGTCAGAACCGATCGCCGCGTGACCGGCGTGGCACCGACGCGGGCTGCCACCAGGTTGGTGGTCCCGACGGACAGTCCAAGTGGCTCGCTCATGCCCTGTGGTTCGCTCATGAAGTCAGCACATCCCTGCCGGATCGGAGAAATCAGCCCTCACCATAGCGGCTGTGCGGCCGGTTCCGGGTGCAATCCCCCTAACGGTTCCGAACCCCTAACGGGCCTCCCCCTAATGCCGACTGGGGACGGGTGGCTTCAGCACCGATCCCGGGAACGTGGTGCGCCGATAACATTCGAGCAGAACCAGAGCGACTGCAGCTTCAGGCGTCTGTGTCCTCGCCCCCGCAGCAGCTAGGAGGTACGTCGTGGCGAACTCACTGCTCGACTTCGTCATGTCGCTGGTACGCGATCCGGACGCTGCCGCCCAATACGCGGCCGATCCCGCGCAGGCCATCGCCGACGCCAACCTGACCGACGTGACCAGTGTGGACGTAAACCACTTGATCCCCGTCGTCGCGGAGTCGATGTCCACGGTCATGCCCTCGGGGGGAGTCTCCGGCGGAGCCGACACCGTGCTCGACTCGGCGCACAACGTGTGGGCCAGTGGTGCGGCGACCGCGGCCTTTGACGCGTTCGACGACCACCTGCCAATTCAAGGCAGCGACGTCGTCGCAGATCACGTGCCCACCGTGGCCAACGTCATCGACCAGCCGGAGGATTCGGCGCCGACCATCGTCGACCCCGGTTTCGACGACGCGAGCGTGCCGTTGATCGCGGATCCGTCGGCGACGCCGGTGAGCTTGGATGCGCCCATGATCGACGACGTCCACGTTCCGGACGCCGTGGCGACGGACGACTCGATGGATGCCGGACATCACGACTTCGGCGGTGCCGTCGACGACCACCTGGACCATCCGCAGGACCCGGGTTTCGACATCTTCACGTGATCCGGCGACCGCCGGCTAATGACGATCCGCGACAGCGCGGCCAGCAATGGCCGCGCTGTCTTCGTATCTGGGTGGTTGTTCCCGCAGGTCAGCGGCATTCGCCGAACGTCGCCGCGTTATCCCCTATGCCCCTAACGGATCCCCCTAGGGCACCCCGTAACCGCCCCAATGGGCGAGGGGTTTCGGCCCCGTTTCCGCCGAGCGGAAGGGCCCATAACGTAGTCACCAGATCGCCGCTAGGGCGGCGGCACGGACAGAACACCCAAGTGACCCACAACCGAAAGGCACTCCAATGACGAACCTGATCGACTACATCCTCGACCTGTTCCGCAGCCCCGACGTGGCCGCCACGTTCATCAGGGACCCCGACGGAGCACTGCGCGACGCCGGCCTGCCGAACGTCAGCGCCGCTCAGTTGCAGGCCGTCGCCGCAAGCGCCGCGCCAGCCGGTGTCTTCCTCGGCGGCGGAGATCCGGTGCAGGGTCTGCAGCACGCGGTCGCCAACTACCACAGCATCCCCGCGGCGTTTTCCCCGCAGACGGCGTTTTCCCCGCAGACGGACTTCGCCAGCCACAACGACACGCAGTTCGCCAGCAACAACGACTTCATGAGCCCGGATCAGTCGGCGGGGGCGAACGCCCAGAACGGCGCCTTCAACCTCGGCTTCGGCGACATCACCTTCGGTGACAAGACCAGCAATACCGCCACCAACGGCGGCGTGGTGAACACCGGCAACGCGGGTCACATCGACACGACCAGCGTCAACGGTGACGGCAACGTCGTCGGCCACGACAACAACGCCAACACCGGCGTCATCGAGGGTGGCAGCCATTCGCCCATCATCGTCGGCGAGGGCAACGAGACCACGGTGAAGGACACGTCGCAGCACTCCGGCGGCGACATCATCGACGGCAACCAGGGCACCGTCATCAAGGACAACGACATGTCCGGCGGACACGGCGGCAGCGCCGGCTCCAGCGGTGGCGGCGGTCTGCTCGGCATCGGCAACGGTGGCAACGAGGCCAACGCCGGCGGCGGTGGGGGCGGTGGCTCGATCATCGTCAACGACAACGGCAACCACTCGAACACCACCAGCACTAGCGTGGGCGGCAATCAGACGACCGCAGGTCACGACCTGGGCAGCGGCAACAGCTCCACGGTGGATTCGTCCACGCACACCGCCAGCACGGTGCACGAGGACAATACGTTCGAGCAGGACAACTCCACCCACACCGACAGCTCGATCCACAGCGACAACACCTTCTCGCAGGAGAACTCGCTGCATCAGTCGGCCGACACGCACATCGAGCCCGATACGCACATCGGCTTCTGACCGAAGAAGTAACCTCACGCGGCTGGCGGGGACCTCTCTCTCGAGGAGGCCCCCGCCAGTTCGCACGTTTACCTTTGGTGAAGAGGAGAGAGACGCCATGACGCAACCGAACGACGCCGGCAAGGTCGCGCCCGGCGGACCGGGCAGACCGGTGAAGGTCATCGTCGAGTTGATCGACCACAGCACCAAGATCGCAGCAGACTACGAGCGCGGGGACCTGGTCGAGCGACTCGCCAAGGCCAAGGAGCGGATCACCGACCCGCAGATCCGCGTGGTCATCGCGGGCCAGCTCAAGCAGGGCAAGAGTCAACTGCTCAACTCGCTGCTCAACGTTCCCGTCGCGCGCGTCGGTGACGACGAGACCACCATGCTCGCGACCGTCGTGTCCTACGGCGAGCAGGCCTGCGCCCGACTGATCGTCGCGCGCGGCGAGGGCGCCGAGCCCGAGTCGATCGAGATACCGGTGGCCGACGTAAGGAACGACCTGCGTCGCGCCCCGCAGGCAGGCGGACGCGAGGTGCTGCGCGTCGAGGTGACCGCTCCGAGCCCGCTGCTGAAGAACGGGCTGGCGTTCGTCGACACCCCAGGTGTCGGCGGCCACGGCCAGCCGCATCTGTCGGCGACGCTTGGCCTGCTGCCCGATGCCGACGCCATGCTGATGATCAGCGACACCAGCCAGGAATTCACCGAGCCCGAGATGACCTTCATCCGCCAGGCGGTTGAAATCTGCCCGCTGGCAATGATTCTCGCCACCAAGACCGACCTGTATCCGCATTGGCGCGAGATCGTCGCGGCCAACGTCGCGCATCTCCAGCGCGCGGGCATCACGACGCCGATCGTGCCCGTTTCCTCGATACTGCGCAGCCACGCGATCCAGATGAACGACAAGGAACTCAACGAGGAATCCAACTTCCCCGCCATCGTGAAGTTCCTCAGCGAGAAGGTGCTCGGACGGGAGAACGACCGGATTCGCGATCAGGTCCTCGCGGAGGTCCGGTCCGCCGCCGAACACTTGACGATGACGGTCGAGACGGAGTTGGCCTCCATCAACGACCCGGAAGCCAGGGACGCGCTCAACGCCGACCTCGAACGGCGCAAGCAGGAGGCGCAGGACGCGCTGCAGCACACCGCGCTGTGGCAGCAGGTGCTCAACGACGGCATCACCGACCTGACGGCGGACGTGGATCACGACATGCGGGCGCGCTTCCGCGCCATCACCCAGCACACCGAGCACGTGATCGACGGGTGCGACCCGACGCAGCACTGGGCCGAGATCGGGGCCGAGTTGGAGAACACCGTCGCCACCGCCGTAGGCGACAACTTCGTCTGGGCCTATCAACGTGCCGAAGTGCTCGCGCAGGAGGTGGGCCGCACCTTCATGGAAGCCGGGCTCGACGCGATCAAGATGCCGCAGATCAATGCCCGCGACATGGGCGCGGGGTTGGGCGAGATGAAGTCGCTCGGCAGGCTGGAGGCCAAGCCGATTGGCAAGGGCCACAAGGTCGTCACCGGCATGCGCGGCTCGTACGGCGGTGTGCTGATGTTCGGCATGCTCACGTCGTTCGCCGGCCTCGGCATGTTCAACCCGCTCTCGCTCGGCGCGGGCCTCGTCCTCGGCCGCAAGGCGTACAAGGAGGACATGGAGAATCGCATGCTGCGCGTGCGCAACGAGGCCAAGACCAACATGCGCCGGTTCGTCGACGACGTGTCGTTCGTCGTCAGCAAGGAGTCCCGCGACCGGCTCAAGGGCATCCAGCGTCAGCTCCGCGACCACTACCGCGACATCGCGAACCAGACCACCCGCTCGCTGAACGAGTCGCTGCAGGCCTCCCTCGCCGCCGCCAAGATGGAGATGGACGAGCGCGATACCCGGGTGCGGGAACTCGAGCGGCGACTCAACATCCTGCGGCAGGTCACCGAGCACGCCGTGAACCTGTCCCCCCGGCCGGAAACCGTCACTACGTAACCTCGCAGCCAACC
>JAOPWT010000466.1 GCA_025965555.1 Mycobacterium sp. | reverse complement strand
GACGAATTGTTCTCCAGCCCGGTGCGACTCGCCGACGATCGGGAGGCGGCCTCCAGCCACTTGGGTCGGTTGATCGCGGACCACCATGGCGTCGACCCCGTCTTCGTCGCGCTGACGGGGCTGCTGGACCGCGTGCGCGCCGACGATCGTCTGCACCGGGTCGAGCAGGTCATGGCGCAGTCACCGTGGAGCGCGCGGACCACGCAGCGGGTGTTCCGCCGCTACGTCGGCGTTCCGGTCAAGTGGGTGCTTTGTCGTTACCGGCTGCAGCACGCCGCACTGGAGATCGAGACGGATTCGTCGGTCGACTTCGCCGACCTCGCGGTGCGGCTCGGCTGGTACGACCAGGCGCACTTCATCAACGACTTCCGCGCGATGCTGGGGTGTACCCCAGGGGAATACGCCACGCGACACGGCTAGCTCACTATCCTTCGTCAGGTGGACCCTCGCGATCTCGCCTTCACCGGTGCGGCCGAGCAGGCGCGCCTGCTCGCAGCAGGCACCATCACCGCACCCGCCCTGCTGGACGTCTATCTCGACAGGATCGCCCGGTTCGATCGCGAATTGCGTTCGTACCGCGTTGTTCTCACCGAGGCCGCACGCCGGGAGTCAGCGGCCGCCCAGGATCGGCTCGACGCGGGGGAACGACTGCCACTGCTCGGCGTCCCCGTCGCGATCAAGGACGACACCGACGTCGAAGGCGAAGTGACCACCTACGGAAGCAGCGCGCACGGTCCGGCCCGCGCCAACGACTCCGAGGTGGTGCG
Source organism: Mycobacterium sp. (assembly GCA_025965555.1). Lineage (GTDB taxonomy): Bacteria > Actinomycetota > Actinomycetes > Mycobacteriales > Mycobacteriaceae > Mycobacterium. Next base: position 11,974 of record JAOPWT010000466.1, on the reverse strand, counting down.
GCGGCTGCGGCAAGCGGGCGCCGTGATCCTGGGCAAGACCTGCGTGCCCGAGCTGATGATCTGGCCGTTCACCGAGACGTTGACGTTCGGCGCCACGCGCAACCCGTGGCACACCGACTTCGCGCCGGGTGGCAGCAGCGGCGGCAGCGGTGCTGCGATGGCCGCCGGTCTGGCCGCGCTGGCACTGGGCTCCGACGGCATGGGCTCCATTCGGATTCCGTCGACCTGGGGCGGACTGTTCGGGATCAAGCCGCAGCGCGACCGGGTGTCGTTGGCCCCGCATGACGGCACCTGGTGCGGGTTGAGCGTCTACGGCCCGATCGCCAGGACCGTCGAGGACGCCGCGTTGTTCCTCGACGTCACCTCGGAACTGGCCGCCCCGGACGACGGTTTCGTCGCGGCGGCGAAGCGGGCACCGGGGCGGCTGCGGATCGCGCTGAGCACCAAGGTGCCGCCGCCGCTGACCGCACGGGTTGGGCGGCCCCAGCGCGATGCGGTCGGCGAGGCTGGCGCGCTACTGCGGGAACTCGGGCACGGGGTGATCGAGCGGGACCCCGACTATCCGTCGAGTGCCGTTTACGCCCAAGCACTTCCGCGCTATTTTCGCGGCGTCCACGACGACGCCGAGGCGCTGCCGAGGCGCGAACGTCTCGATCGGCGGACTCGGGCGTTCGCCAGGATCGGTGGACTGGTGTCGGATCGACGACTGGCCTCGATGCGCGCCGCGGAGGCCGACGTGACCGCCCGAGTCAACACGATCTTCGACGACGTCGACGTCGTCATCACGCCGGGAACCGCGACGGGACCGTCGCGGGTCGGCGCCTATCAACGCCGCGGCGCGATCTCCACGCTGGCATTGGTGGCCGCCCGTGTGCCGTTCCAGGCCATGTTCAACGTGACGGGCCAACCCGCTGCGGTGGTGCCGTGGGGACTCGACGGACATGGCATCCCGACGTCGATTCAGTTGGTGGGCAGACCCTTCGACGAAGCGACCCTGCTGTCGTTGGCCGCACAGATCGAGTCGGCGCGGCCGTGGTCACAGCGGCGCCCGCCGCTGAGCTAGTCGCCTAGGTACTGGTCAATGCGGGCTGGGTCGGTGGCTTGTACACCAGTTCGCCACTGGTCTCGGTGCCGTCGTTGAACAGTGCGACGACGTCAGCGGGCATCGGTGAGAGATCGGCAGCCGACATGAAGTCGCGAATGGACGAACCGGTGCAGCGTCCGTCGACGTTGCGCGCGCCAAGGCCGGCGCGGATGTCGGCGACGTCGACCGTCCTGAAGTCGATCGAGAACCTGGTGCGCCCACTCTCGTTCGGGACGCTGGAGTGCAGATGGTGCCCGGAGAACTGCAGCATGCCGCCGACGGGGGTGACGAACACGGCGGCGGAGAACGGGTTGACCGTCTCGGTCGGACCGGGAAGTGGACGGGACTCGGCACGCAGGCGCGACGCTGCCGCGCCGCGGTACTTGGCGTTCCACTCGTAGTAGTTGTAGGTGGCCGAATCGTTGGTGATCGCCTGGTTGAAGTACTCGGTGTGGAACGCCATCGCGTTGTCTTCGCTGACGTCGTACACGGGCATCCAGTGGTTGAGCTGAGCCAGCGGAGCGGAGTACCACGTGTCGCGATGGGGATGCCAGGAGTACGCGATCCCCGTGGTGAGGTAGTCGTCGCTGGTGGACGTGCGGAGCCGGGGAACGTCGAAGTAGGTGGTCTCCGGGTCGCAGCCGCGCTCGACGACGAGCTGCTGGAGGAACCGCTTCGACTCGGGATGGTGAATGAACCGTGGCTTGAGCACGTTCAGGATCGCCGCGTAGTCGGCCACGGGAAGGTCGAACTGTGCCAGTTCGGGATCGCGGCCACCGAAAGCTTCGCCGATCAACTGTCTAGCAAACATCGCGAACGCGACGGACGTGGCCGATGGGGAGGTGACGTTGATGGTGCCGCCATACATCTGAGCACGCGGAATGGGACCGCCAACCGGCTGGTCGAACTGAACGGCTATGGTCATTGACCCGATCCTCCGCTCGGTGGTGGGCGTTAGCTGCGAGCTACGGACGATGGCAAACTTTAGCGTAGTCGCCCAAGTGTAGCTTTCGCGGCGTTTTTGGCGCGTGTGGCACTCGTCGAGCGGGGTGGCGCGGTTGCTAACCGACTTCGCGCCACCGAGCCAGCTTGTCGTCGAACGACATCGGCAACGCACCGCTGCTCGACGGCAGGCGCACGGTGGGCAACGTGATTTCGACGTTTCGCTCGAACAGCTCGAGTGCCGTCAATCCGTTGACGAAGATCCGCTGGATGCCCCGGTGCCGCGCGAGTAGTTGGTCGAAGTCGTTGACCACCAGCGACGTCCTGTCGATCTTGGCGTCCATGCTGCCCGCCCTGCGGCAGCTGTGCACGACGTCCCACAGGGCAACGCCGTGGCGCGTCACCGCGTCGATCCGCTGGTCGTATGGCAGGTCCTGGTCGAATCCGAACACCGTCGCCATCAGCGGCCAGAACTGGTTGCGCCGATTGGCGTAGTACTCGCCGGCGAGAAGCGACCGCTCGCTGGGGAACGATCCGAGGAGCAGCACGCGGGCGCCGTCCCCGACGATGGGTGGCAGGCCTTCTCGCATCGGTTCGGTCATCGAAGCGAATCCTCTCAGACCGTCGGATACGTTGACCCGGTGGCAGAAGCGGTCGACATGGAAGCGTCCGGGTTGCTCGACGGCCTGGAGGGCGAAGCGCGGACCCAGCGCGCCGAACTGGTTTCCTGGCTGCTGGAACGCGGCTTCACCGCTCCCGAGATCCGAGATGCGGTCCAGCCGATGCTGTTGGCGTCACGGCGCCACTTCGGGGAGGACGGCACCCTCGTGTCGGCGCGGCAGATCAGCGAACAGACCGGTCTCGACCTGGAGTTGCTCGAGCGGATTCAACGCGCGAGTGGGTTGCCCAGGGTGGACGATCCAGACGCCGCCGTCTACCTGCGTACCGACGGTGCGGCCGCCGCCTATGCGCGGAAGTTCCTGGAGCTCGGCTTCACGCCCGATCAGATCGTGCTGGTCGTCCAGGTGCTCACCGAAGGGCTCGTCAGGGCCACCGAGGTGATGCGGTACACGGGATTGGCCGCGATCATGCAGACGGGCTCCACCGAGCTGGAGATCGCCAAGGGCTCTGAGCAGTTGGTGGGTTCGGTCGCACCGCTACTCGGCCCGATGATCACTGATCTGTTGCGGGTGCAGCTGGTGCATCAGATGGAGACCGAGGCGATCACCGCCGCCGAGCGGGCGGAGGGGCTGTCGCTTCCCGGCGTCCGCGACGTGACGATCGCCTTCGCCGACCTCGTCGGGTTCACGAAACTCGGGGAGGTGGTCCCGCCCGAGGATCTGGAGAAGCTGGCGCACCAGCTGACCGACCTGGCTCATCAGGTGGCCGCGCCCCCGGTGCGCTACGTCAAGAGCATCGGCGACGAGGTGATGTTGGTGAGCACCGATCCCGTCGCGATGCTCGAGGCGATGCTCGACCTCGTCGACGCCACGGAGGCCATCGAGGACTTCCCGCGGTTGCGCACCGGAATCGCGTCGGGCTCGGCGGTCAGCCGCGCGGGCGACTGGTTCGGCAGCCCGGTGAATCTGGCGAGCCGGGTGACGAGTTCCGCGCGGCCGGGCGCGATTCTGGTGGCCGAACCGACACGCGAGGCGATCGGCGACGACGAGCGGTTCACCTGGTCGTTCGCCGGTGCCAGGCGGCTGAAGGGCATCAAGGACGAGGTCAAGCTCTTCCGGGCCCGCAGGGCTGCCGACCAGTCACCGGGACGGCGTGAACCGCCGCAGGCGCAGGCTGTTGCTCACGACGAACACTGAACTGAAAGCCATTGCGGCGCCGGCAATCATGGGGTTCAGCAGTCCAAGGGCTGCCAGCGGGATGGCCGCGACGTTGTAGGCGAACGCCCAGAACAGGTTGCCCTTGATGGTCCGAAGGGTGGCGCGGGAGAGTCGGATCGCATCGGCGGCCGCCCGAAGGTCACCCGTCACCAGCGTGAGGTCGGATGCCTCCATGGCGACGTCGGTGCCGGTGCCCATCGCCAGCCCGAGATCGGCCTGCGCGAGTGCCGCCGCGTCGTTGACCCCGTCGCCGACCATCGCCACGACCTTGCCGTCGGACTGGAGACGCCTGACGTGGTCCACCTTGCCTGCAGGCAGCACCTCGGCGATCACGGAGTCGATTCCCACCCGTGCCGCCACCGCGAGCGCGGCGCGCTCGTTGTCTCCGGTCAACAGGATCGGCGTCAGTCCGAGGGCGCGCATCTCCCTGATCGCCTCTGCGGCAGTGTCCTTCACGGTGTCGGCGACGACGATCACGGCGCGGATCTCGTCGTCGATGGCGACCCATACGGGCGTCTGCCCCAACGATTCCGACTCGTCGGCCGCGGCGACGAGGTCGGCGGGCGGTTGAAGTCCACGGTCGTCGCGTAGCCACCTCAGACGTCCGGCCGCCACCATCCGGCCGTCGACCACGCCGGAGACACCCCTGCCGCCGTGATTGGAGAAGTCGGCGACGGTGGGTAGCGCGCCATCGGCGGCTGCACGGGCCGCGACGGCCCGCGCGATCGGGTGTTCGGAACCATCCTCCAGAGCGCCTGCGAGCCTGAGGATCTCGCCGTCACCATGGATGGTGACGACGCTCATTCGGCCGGTCGTCACGGTCCCGGTCTTGTCGAGTACGACGGTGTCGATGCGCCTTGTCGTCTCGAGCACCTGCGGGCCCTTGATCAGGATCCCCAACTGAGCGCCGCGACCGGTGCCCACCAGAAGCGCCGTCGGCGTCGCGAGGCCGAGTGCGCACGGGCACGCGATGATCAGCACGGCCACGGCGGCGGTGAGTGCGGCGGTGGTGGAGCCGCCAGCCAGCAGCCAGCCCGCGAACGTCAGTGCGGCCGCGGCAATCACGATTGGGACGAAGATCGCGGAGACCCGATCGGCCAGCCTCTGCACCTCGGCCTTGCCGCTCTGCGCCTCCTCGACCAAGCGTGCCATCTGGGCCAGTTGGGTGTCGCCACCCACCCGGGTCGCCCTGACGTGTAGCAGCCCGCTGACGTTGATCGTCGCCCCGGTCACTTCGTCGCCGGCGCGGACCTCGACCGGCACCGACTCTCCGGTCAGCATGGAGGCGTCGACGGCCGACGCCCCGCTGACGACGACGCCGTCTGCCGCGACCTTCTCGCCCGGTCGCACCACGAACACGTCACCGACCGCGAGGCGGTCCACGGGGATGCGTTCTTCGCAGCCATCGCGGATGACGGCGACGTCCTTGGCGCCCATGTCCAGCAGTGCGCGCAGTGCGGCGCCGGACTGCCTCTTGGCCCGCGCCTCGAAGTAGCGGCCCGCCAGGATGAAGGTCGTGACGACCGAGGCGACCTCGAGGTAGAGGTTGTGATGGGCCTCGCCGGCGATGACCTGATAGGCCGACCACAGATACGAGGCGAGCACTCCGACGGACACCAGCGTGTCCATCGTCGCGGCGCCGTGCCGCAGGTTCGCGACGGCGGCACGGTGGAATGGCCACGCACCCCACGTGACGACGGGGGTGCTCATGGCAAGGGCCAGCCATTGCCAGCCGGTGAACTGCCATGCCGAGGCCATCGACACGCCGAGCACCGGCAGGCTCAGTACGGCGGATACGACGAGCCTGCGCAGGTACCCGTCGTCGTGGGTGTGCTCAGGGCGATCGACCGTTGCGGTGTAGCCGGTGGCCTCGACCGCAGCCACGAGTTGATCGGCCGTCACGCCGTCGGGAAAGTCGATCGACGCCTGCTCGGTCGCGAAGTTCACGCTCGCGTGCACGCCGTCGATTCGGTTCAGCCGCTTCTCGATTCGCGCCGCGCAGGAGGCACACGTCATGCCGTCGACGGCGAGGGTGACACTGCTCATGCAGACGGCACGACGTCGTAGCCGGCGTCCTCGATTGCGGCGACGACGGCGCCTTCCTCCGGCGTACCGTCGATGCGCACGGTGCCCGCGGCCAGCGCCACGTCGACGCCCGTCACGCCCGGTAGTGGCGACACGGCAGACGTGATCGTCGCGACGCAGTGCGCGCAGCTCATGCCATGCACTTCCAGTAACACATTCATCGCTCCACTATATACCCGTAGGGGGTATGGGTAGCGAGGTCCGTCAATCGGCCGACCGCACCCCGAACGAACTCACCAGCGACTTCTTGTCGATCTTCTCGCCGGCCAACGTCGGCAGCGGTTGGGCGCGGATCTCCCAGCGGGTCGGGATCGCGAAGTAGGACAGCACCCCCGCCACGTGACCCGCCAGATCCTCGGGCGTGGGCGGTTCGGCATGGGCCTGGTACACCACCACCGCCACCAACTCTTCCCCGAGGTCGGGATGCGGAATGCCCAACGCGGCGACCTCGACGACGGCGGGATGGGTGGCGATCGCGGCCTCGACGTGCGGGCAGGCGATGTTCTCGCCCCCGCGGATCACGACGTCCTTGCTGCGCCCGTCGATGAACAGGTAGCCGTCCTCGCTGAGGTGCCCGAGGTCACCGGAGTGCAGCCACCCGTCGGCGTCGACGGTCTCGGCGTTGACCGCGGCGTCCACGCCGACGTAGCCGTTCATCACCGTTGGCGAGCGGGCCAGCACCTCGCCGACTCCCTCGGCGTCCGGATCGGCGATGCGGATCTCCACGACGGGGTACGGCCGCCCCACCGTTCCGGGATGGAGGGCCAGGTCGCGCGCGTCGGCGACGGTGAGAAACCCGCCCGCCTCGGTCATGCCCCAGGTGTTGCTCAGTCCGCGCTCGCGAAGCCGTGGCAGTTTGGTCCGGATCCGGTCAAGCAGCGCCGCCGCGACGGGCGCACCGCCCAACGGCCACGACTTGAGGCTCGACAGATCGAACGACGCGAAGTCGGGATGTTCGAGGATGCGAATTGCCATGGTGGGCACCGCTCCCCAGACCTGGATGCCCTCCCGTTCGATCAGCGCGAGGATCTGGCCCGCGTCGAAGCGGCCCTCGGTCATCACGATCTTCCCGCCGGTGAGGAAATGGGTGAGCAGGCTCGACAGGCCGCCGACGTGGAACATGGGCGTGGTCGCCAGGCTGACGACCTGCACCGAGTCGTCGTCGAGCAGATGCGGCAGCCGACCAGTGCGCTGCATGATGTCGTGCTGGTTGCAGATCACCGAACGACGCGACAGCTCAACCGCTTTCGGCATACCGGAACTGCCGGAGGTGAACAACATCAATGCGGCCGCATCACCATCGGTGCCGACCGCAGGGGACTGCGGGTGGTCGCCGGCGTCGAACGCGGCGCGCAGATCGCCGAGCGGGCTCATCGGCGAGGCGACCGCGAGTTCGGTGTCGGTCAGGATGTGGCGAGGGGCGAGAAGCTCTACGGCATGGTCGAGTTCGGCTCGACTCCACCACCGGTTGGCCAGCACGGGGACCGCACCCGACAGCCACAGTGCCCACAACGCCACGACCCACTCGGGGCTGTTGTAGCCGAAGACCAGCACCCGGTCGCCGGGTCGGATGCCGACGCCTGCGAGGTGTGCCCTGGCCGCGTGGGCGGCAGCGCGGAAACCCGCGAAGGTGACGCGGCGCTCGCCGTGAACGAGGAACGTCCTGTCGGTCCACACCTCGGTGCCCGCCATCAGCTCGTCGAACGCCTCCGGAACCCGGTCGTAGACCAAGCCGCCGTGGCCGCCATAGCAGCCCTCGCGGACCTCTGTTCCCCAGATTCTTCGTGGTACGGACATCACTGCGTCGGGATCTGAATGCCCTCCGACGGCTGCACGATGACGAAGCCCTGGCCGTAGAACGAGACCTGGAGCGCCTCGCCGGAACCTCGACCGATCAGTGCGCCCGCCTTGAAGCTCGTCTTCAACTGGGTCTGCAGGTTCGCCGACCACGCCACGACGGCGTTGGTGTCGGCGAACGTCGGAGCCTCGGCGGCGTTGAGCACCACCGGCGGCCCGTCCGTCGTCAGCGCCACCCAGCCGGTGCCGCGCAGCGTCGTGTTGAACAGCCCGCCCGTCGCGATGCTGCCGCCCTTCACGCGCTCGATGTTCCAATCCAGGCTCGACGAGAAGGCCAGCACGTTCTTGCCGCTGATCGACAGGCCCGAGTTGGTCAGATTCAGCAGATGCACGTCATGAGCCAACTCGGCGAGGAACACGTCGCCTTGACCCTGACACCGCATCAGCGGTACGCCTTCACCGGTCAGAGCCTTCTTGATGAACTTCGACGCGCCGCCGCCCTCGAACACGAAGTCCACGTTGCCCTGGTAAGCGACCATCGATCCCTGCCGTGCCATGAAGGGCTCACCGAGACGGACGCGAAGCAGCTTCGCGTTCTGATTCGCGATCGGCGTGGACTCCTTCTCGCTGAAGCGGCCGTCGACCAGGTCGCCGCTGATTCCTGCGAACCCGTCGCCCGCGGGTTGACCGGGATCGTGGACCGACGCCTGCGGGGGCCGCTGTGTCTGCGGCTGGGCCTGCGGCGCTGGTGCGCCGCCCAGCGGCGCTCGGCCGACCTGACCCTGCTGGGATACCTGATCCGACCAGCCCTGGCCGTCCCACCAGCGGTCGTCGTATCGGCCCTCGGGGTCGGGCTGCCAGCTTCCAGTTCCAGGTCCAGGTCCAGTCACCGTGTCGCTCCTCGCCTCGATTGCGGCGGTCCGCCGCGTCTCACAGAAACACTATGGCAATTGGCCGAATTGAATGGTCGCCTCGCCCTCGGATCGCACACCTGCCTGGCATGCTGGGCAGATGTCCAAGGAGATCGACCCGGCGCGGGCCCGTAGCGCCATCGAGGTCGTCAAGCAGCACCCCGGAATGATCCTGTTCCTTGCCTCGCCGGGGATCGTGGCGCTGGGTGCGGTGTGGTGGCTCGCAGGGCCAGGATGGGCGGCGCTGCTCCTGCTCGCACTGGTCGTCGGCGGCGGTCTTGCCGTGGTGCGCAAGCTCCGCTGACGGTCACGGCGTTCGCTCTTGGTGAATTCTGCCCCATGGCCGGTGTAACAGCGTAATCATGTAATCATGAAACAACATCACCGCGGCCGCCCCGGCGGCTGGCATCAGTCACAGCAGCCCGACGCAAGCGATGCGCCGGATTGGATCGCCGGACGCCTCCCCGAGGGCTGGTTCGCGGGCGATCCCACCGTCGTCGTCGACCGCGAGGAAATCACCGTCGTCGGCCACCTCCCCGAACCCGATGGCGAGGAGAGCGACGCCCGCGCGTCGGGTCGCGCCGCACGCTTCCGCGAGGAGACCCGAGCGGAGCGGATGCGGATCGCCGACGAGGCCGAGCACCGCTACGGTCGCAAGGTCGCCTGGGGCGTCGAGGTGGGATCGGGGGAGAATCCCGAGCGAATCCTCTTCACGCACATCGCCGTACCGGTGATGACGCGCCTGCGGCAGCCCGAACGCCAGGTGCTCGACACGCTCGTCGATGCGGGCGTGGCGCGGTCCCGCTCGGATGCGTTGGTGTGGTCGGTCCGCCTCGTCGGCGAGCACACCGACGAATGGCTCGGCAAGTTGCGCGACGCGATGTCGACGGTCGACGATCTGCGCGCCGAGGGCCCGGGGCTCTAGTCCGCATTCAGCCCGACGCGTGAGCACACCGCTTGATTCGTCGCGAGGTCTGCATGCGGTCGAGCCCGCTCAGGCCTGGGTCATCGCCCAGTACTCGCCGTGGCGGGCGATCAGTTCGTCGTGACTGCCGCGCTCGACGATCCTGCCCGCCTCCATCACCAGGATCACGTCGGCGTCGCGGATCGTCGAAAGCCGGTGCGCGATGATGAAACTCGTTCGGTCGCGGCGCAGCTCGGCGGTGGCCTGCTGGATCAGCAGCTCGGTGCGGGTGTCGACCGAACTGGTCGCCTCGTCGAGGATCAGCAGGCTGGGCTGCGCGAGAATCGCTCTCGCGATGGTGATCAGCTGCTTCTCGCCCGCGCTGATGTTTCCGCCGTCATCGGTGATCCAGGTCTGATAACCGTTCGGCAGCGTCGCGACGAACCGATCGACGTGCGCCGCCCTCGCCGCTTCGATGACCTCTTCCTCGTCGGCGTCTGGGCGTCCGTAGGCGATGTTGTCGTAGATGGTGCCGCCGAACAGCCAGGTGTCCTGCAACACCATCCCGATGCTGGACCGCAGCGCGTGTCTGCTCATCGAGGTGATGTCGACTCCGTCGACCGTGATGCGGCCGGAATCCACCTCGTAGAACCGCATCAGCAGGTTCACCAGCGTGGTCTTGCCCGCCCCGGTGGGACCCACGATGGCGACGGTGCCCCCTGGCTCGGCAACCAGTGACAGGTCTTCGATGACCGGGGTGCCAGGCCGATACTCGAAGTCGACGTGCTCGAACTCGACCCGCCCAGGTCCCCGACGCTCGATGGTCGAAGCCGGAGGGTCCGGGGTCTGCTCCTCGGTGTCGAGGAAGTCGAATACCCGTTCCGCGCTGGCGATTCCGGACTGCAACGTGTTGTACATCGACGCCACCTGAGTCAGGGGCTGGTTGAACTGGCGCACGTACTGGATGAAGGCCTGGATGTGGCCGAGCGTGATCTGACCGGTCGCCACCTGGAGTCCGCCGACGACGGCGACGGCGACGTAGCTGAGGTTGCCGACGAAGGTCGTCGCTGGCGACACCAGGCCCGAGAGGAACTGGGCGCCGAAGCTGGCCCGGTACACGTCGCCGTTGAGCTCGCGGAACTTCTCCTCGGCCAGTGCCCGGTGGCCGAACGTCTTGACGACCGTGAACCCGCTGTAGGTCTCCTCGACGTGCGCGTTGAGCCGTCCGGTGTTGCGCCACTGCGCGACGAACTGGTCCCGGCTGCGTCGGGCGATCGTGCGGGTGGACCACAGCGACAACGGCACGGTCAGCACCGTGATGAGGGCCAGCAGCGGTGAAATCGTCAACATCATCACCAGCACCGCGACGACCGTCAGCACCGACGTCAGCAGTGAAGCGATGGTCAACGACAGCGACGACTGGATGTTGTCGACGTCATTGGTGACGCGGCTCAGCACCTCACCACGCTGCCGCGAGTCGAAGTAGGACAGGGGCAGCCGGTGCACCTTGTCCTCGACGTCGGACCGCAGCGCCACCATGGTGCGCTGAATGATCACGTTCAGCAGCCGCGCCTGCACCCAACCCATCAGGGCGGCAACCAGATACAGCCCGAGCGCGAGCAGCAGCGTCCGGCCGACGGCGCCGAAGTCGACGCCGTGCCCGGGGACGACGTTCATGCCGGACAGCAGGTCGGCGAAGGTGCCGTCGCCGCGAGCCCTGGCGGCCTCGATCGCCTGCTCCTTGGTGATCCCGGCGGGCAGTTGTCTGCCGATGACACCGCTGAACAGCAGATCCGTGGCGTGCCCGAGGATCAATGGACCGACCACCCCGATCGCGATGCCGACGATCCCGAGAAGCAGCACGATGGCGGTGGGCAGACGTTGCGGGGTAAGCCTTTTCAGAAGCCGCAGAGCCGACCCCTTGAAGTCCCTGGGTCGTGCGGTCGGTGCGTCGAGGCCGGCGTTGAGCTTGCGGCCGATCGGCCCGCTCACCGGACTCCCACCGACTGGGAGTCCGCGAACTCCGCGTAGACCGGGCAGTCGACGAGCAGCGATTCATGCGTGCCGGTACCCACCACCGCGCCGTCGTCGATGACGACGATCTGGTCGGCGTCGATCACCGTCGAGATGCGCTGAGAGACGATGACCACCGTGGCGTCGGCCGACGCCTCGGCGAGCGCCGCCCTGACCCGTGCGTCGGTGCGAACGTCCAACGCGGAGAACGCATCGTCGAACAGATAGATCGCCGGTCGGCGGATCACCGCGCGGGCGATGGCGAGCCGTTGCCGCTGACCGCCGGAGAAGTTGATCCCACCCTGCGCGACGCGCATCTGCAATCCGTCGGGGTGCGCGGAGACGAAGGAGTCCGCCGACGCTACGCGCAGCGCCCCCCACATCTCGTCGTCCGTGGCGT
>JAOPWT010000438.1 GCA_025965555.1 Mycobacterium sp. | reverse complement strand
AACGATCCGCGGGTACGGCAGGCCATCGCGTACGGCCTCGACCGGCCATCCATCGTTCAGGCCACCAGTTACGGCAGCGCCACCGCGAACCAGTTGGCGATTCCCGAAGGCAACCCCTGGTACACGCCGTATGACAGGTACCGCTACGACACCGACCAGGCCAAGCGCCTTCTCGACGAGGCGGGCGCCCATCCGGAGAAGATGGACATGCTGGTCACCAGCGAATACCCGGAGACCGTGACCGCCGCGCAGGTGATCGCCGATAACCTTGCGCCCCTTGGCATTACGGTGAACATTCGGACGGTCGACTTCGCCACCTGGCTCGATGAGCAGAATTCCGGGCACTTCGACATGTTGATGATGGGCTGGCTCGGAAACATCGACCCCGACGACTTCTACTACGCACAGCATCACACCGACGGATCGAGCAACGCCCAGAAGTTCTCCAACCCCGAGGTGGACCGACTGCTGGACGCCGGCCGCGTGGAAACCAATCGGCAAGTGCGTCAACAGGACTACGCCAAGGCCGCCACGATCATCGCCGATCAGGTCAGCTACCTCTACCTCTACAACCCGTCGGTGATCCAGGCCTGGACCACCAGGTTGTCGGGCTACGACGCGCGACGCGACGGTGCCGTCCGATTCAGGACCGCGAGCCTGACCGGAAGCGGTGACCAATGAGTCCCGTGGTGAAGTTCCTGGCCCGCCGCGTCGCCTACTCGCTGGTGGTGCTGTTCGGCGTGCTGATCGTGGTATTCGCGCTCGTTCAATTGGTGCCCGGCGATCCAGTGCGGATCGCACTGGGCACCCGCTACACCCCGGAGGCATACGATGCCCTGCGCGCGGCAAGTGGTCTGGACCGGCCCATCTTTCAACAATTCTTCAGCTACGTCGGATCGGCGGTGACCGGCGATCTGGGCGTCAGCTTCCGCAATGGCGATCCGGTCGCCGGGATCCTGGTCGACCGACTGCCCGCCACCGTGTCACTGGCCGCCTTCGGCATCGTGATCGCCCTGCTGATCGCCCTGCCCGCCGGAATGTGGTCGGCATTGCACGAAGGGAGGGTCAGCGACGCGATCGTCCGGGTCACCAGCCAGTTCGGCGTCTCGATTCCCGACTTCTGGATGGGCATCCTGCTGATTGCCTTATTCTCCACCACCCTCGGGTGGCTGCCCACGTCCGGCTACCGGCCGCTGTTGGAGGATCCCAGCGGCTGGTTGAGTCACCTGGTCCTGCCTGGCCTCACGGTCGGTCTCGTCGCGGCCGCCATCCTTACGCGCTACGTCCGGTCGGCCGTACTCGAGGTCGCCGCAATGGGTTACGTGCGCACCGCACGGTCCAAGGGACTGCCCCCGCAGGTGGTCACGCTGCGTCACACCGTGCGAAACGCACTGGTGCCCATCCTGACCATCACGGGCATCCAGCTCGCCACCATCCTCGGCGGCGTCATCGTCGTCGAGGTCGTGTTCGCCTGGCCGGGCCTCGGCCGCCTGGTGTACAACTCCGTGGCCGCCCGTGACTATCCGGTCATTCAGGGTGCGGTGCTGCTGATCGCGGTGCTTTTCCTCGTCATCAACCTCATCGTGGACGTGCTGTACGCGGTGGTCGATCCGAGGATCCGGCTGTCATGACCGACCAGAGCCTCGACGACGCGGCCACGGGCCGGGTCGGCTCGCTGCGACTCCTCGCGGGCAATCCCGTCACGGTGGTGAGCGCGGTGATCCTGGCCGCCGTCATCGTTATCGCCGTCGGCGCGAAATGGATTGTGCCGTATGGCATCAACGATGTCGACGTGCCGAGTGCGCTGCGCGGACCAAGCGGTTCGCACTGGTTCGGCACCGACGAACTCGGTCGCGACGTGCTGTCGCGGGTGCTGGTCGCCATTGCGGCCTCGATGCAGGTCGCGGTGGTCAGCGTGGCGTTTGCGGTCGTGGTCGGCGTCACCATCGGCGTCGTGGCGGGCTATCGCGGCGGCTGGCTGGACACGGTGTTCATGCGCGTCGTCGACGTCATGTTCGCGTTTCCGGTGCTACTGCTGGCGCTGGCGATCGTGGCCATCCTCGGTCCCGGCGTCACCACCACAATGCTCGCGATCGGGGTGGTCTACACGCCGATCTTCGCGCGCGTCGCCCGCGCCAGCACGCTCGGCGTCAGGGTCGAACCGTTCGTGGAGGTGTCGCGCACCATGGGTACCGGGCATGCCTACATCCTGTTGCGGCACGTCCTGCCCAACATCGCGGGACCGCTGATCGTGCAGACGTCGCTGTCGCTGGCCTTCGCGATTCTCTCCGAGGCGGCCCTGTCGTTCCTCGGCCTCGGCATCCAACCGCCCGAACCGTCCCTGGGCCGCATGATCTTCGACTCGCAGGGGTTCGTCACCTTAGCCTGGTGGATGGCGGTCTTCCCCGGCGCGGCGATCTTCGTCATCGTGCTCGCGTTCAATCTCGTCGGCGACGGGTTGCGCGACGTGCTCGACCCCAAACAGCGCACGCTGGCCGAAGCGCGGAGAAAGCAGTGACCGCCCCCGTTTTGGGTGTCAGCGATCTGCACGTGCGGATCGGCAAGCGGCCGATCGTCCGCGGGGTCTCACTGGCGGTCCAGCGCGACCAGACCCTCGGCATCGTCGGTGAGTCCGGCTCGGGCAAGTCGATGACGGTGCTCGCCGCGACGGGGCTGCTCGACGCGCCCGGCGCGATTGTCAGCGGTTCGAGTACCCTTGTCGGCCAGGGGAATTCGGTCGAACTCATCGGGGCGTCGCCGCGAGCATTGCGCACCGTCCACGGTGGACGGATCGGCTTCGTCTTTCAGGATCCGGGGACGTCGTTGAACCCGCTGCTGACCCTCGAGCGGCAGATCACGGAATCCCTTGAGGCACATCGCCACCCGACCCGCCGGGAGGCACGCTCTCGAGCGCTGGAACTCCTCGAGGCGGTGGGTCTGCCCAATCCGGAAGCGCGGCTTCGTTCCTACCCGCACCAGCTGTCCGGTGGGCAACGGCAGCGGGTGATGATCGCGATCGCGCTGGCCTGTGATCCGGAACTCCTGATCGCCGACGAGCCGACCACCTCGCTGGACGTCACCACCCAGGCCCAGATCATCGATCTGGTGCGCAAGCTGCAGCGCGACTTCGGCACGGCGGTGGTGTGGATCAGCCACGATCTCGGGGTGATCGGGCAGGTCGCCGACGACGTGACGGTGTTGCACGACGGCGACGTCGTGGAGCAGGCGTCGATCCTCGACGTGTTCGACCACCCGCAACATGAATACACCCGGCAGCTTCTCGAGGCCCGGCCGCTGGTCGGGTCATGTGGGCCTGCTCCGGTGGCCGACGACGCTGCGGTGTTAGTGGCGGTGTCGGACCTTGACGTCAGGTTCCCGGTGACGACTCCGACCGGTAGATCGACCGTCCACGCGGTGAAGGATCTGTCGTTCCAGATTCGCCGCGGGACGACGTTGGGGCTCGTCGGCGAATCGGGCTCGGGCAAGTCGACCGTCGCCGCCGCGTTGACGGGGTTGGTCCGGCCCGATGCGGGTTCGGTGACACTGGACGGCACCGACGTGCTCACCGTGGGGCGCCGTGCGAAGAAGTCCCTGCGGCGGCGGATCGGCCTAGTGCTTCAGGACCCGTTCGCCTCGCTCAATCCCCGGATGCAGATCGGGGTGTCCATCGGCGAACCACTCGTCGTGCATGGTCTCGCCGGGGGGAAGGCGGACCGCCGGGCTCGCGTGGACGAACTGCTGGAGCTGGTCGGCCTGCCGTCGTCGTTCGCGACGCGGTACCCGCACGAACTCTCCGGAGGGCAACGGCAGCGGGTGAGCATCGCGCGGGCACTGGCCATGGAGCCCGAGTTGCTGATTCTCGACGAGGCCACCGCGTCCCTCGACGTATCGGTGCAGGCGCAGGTCCTTGAGCTACTGGCAGGCCTGCAGCAACGGCTCGACCTGACCTTCCTCTTCATCGGGCACGACCTCGCGGTCATCCAGCAGGTCAGCCACGACGTGCTCGTCATGCGCGCCGGGGAAGCCGTCGAGTACCGGCGCGCCGCCGAACTCTTCGACGCACCGCAGGACGACTACACCCGTGCCCTGCTCGCAGCCGTGCCACCTGCACGTCCACGCGTGCAACGGATGTAACGAATCCGCCGAATGGCCGATGACTCTTGTGAGTGACACTGTGAGGCCGCCGGTCCGAACCGGTGTCGGGGGAGAGATCGAAGGAGGCGCTGCACGATGCGTGCACCGTTGGAGATTTGCCGCAAGCGAACCGTCTGTGCCGTGCTCGCGTCGGGAGTGGTCATCTCCCTGACCGCGCTCACGGGCGGAATCGCGCCAGCGTTTGCGGAGCCCGGCACCGAACCGGTCGTCCCGACGACCACGATCGCGCCAGAGCCGACGGTGGCGGTGACCCAGGCACCCGTCGAGCAGTCCACCGCGGCGCAGATCCCGTCATCCGTCGAGGCGCCGCCCGTCGTCGTGCCCACGGTCCAGCAGACCGTCGAGGCGCCACCGCAGACCCGTGCGCCCGAGCCCGTCGCGCCGGCCCCCGAGCCGG
>JAOPWT010000431.1 GCA_025965555.1 Mycobacterium sp. | reverse complement strand
TGCGCCGAACGTGGATTACCCCCACGCTTTCTTGAGAAAGCCGTGGGGGTAATCCACGTTCGGCGAAAGGGGTGGGTTTGGCTAGAGGGCGCGCAGGATCCGACTGTCGGACGCACTCGGTTCCGTTATCAGGCTGCTTCTGGTCGGAGTGCCCCACAGTTCGATCGTCTGCACCACCCAGTAGACGGCGAACTCGATGATCAGGGCCGCCTCGACGACGAGGATGGCGTGGTTGAACCCGTCCAGGATCTGGTGTAGCAACACCACTGCCACCAAGGTCAGCCCCATGACCACTGAGATGCCCTGGTAGATAAGCTGGTAACGCCTGCGGTGCGGACACTTGTCGGCATCCTGGCTGCCCGTCACGAACGCGGTGATGACGACCGTCAGGATGATCGCGGCGAACATGGCGACCGCAGCGACGCCGTGGGCGTTGGCGCGGAACCAGTCCGGGGCCGACACCAGCGTCACCACTCCCGCCGCGAGCAGCAGCCGCTGCACCCACACCGCCGCCGTGCCGAGCGCACTACGGCGCGACGCGGTTCCGGTCCGGCGATACATCCACCACGAAGCGGCACGCGAGACGACAAGGGCGCTGACGACGGCCCAGACGTTCGCGATGGCCGACTGCCCGCCGATGGTCAAATCCGCACTGCCGCAGAACAGTACGGGGCGCGACGTGGGAACCATGGCGACGACGAAGGCCAGGATGCCCGCCAGGTTCAGCAGCACGTCCTCGGTGTCGTTGCTGCCCTTGTAGACGATCAGCATCGCGCCGATGACGCAGAGCGCCGCGACGAACACGCTGTGCGCCGACGTGAAGTAGTAGGCGCTGATCGCGGTCTGCCAACACGTGGCGTGCCACCGCTCGATGACCACCGCGGCACCGAGCATGACGATCATCACCGCCATGCCGCCGCGCAGATAGCGGTAGGTGTCGAGTACCGCGCTCCCGTTCATCGACCTACGTTATCGCCGTCCACGGAGGTAATGGGTCAGGAACCGCTCGACCAGGTGGCCCTGCGCCGTCAGCGGATGCGCAATGACGTCGCCACCGAGGTGTTCGGCGCGGGATGACTCGGGTGGCCGGCGGGCAGTCGCGCCCTGCGGAAGCGGCTGGTGATCAACCGTGCCACGCCGGGGTGGGTGCCGAGCGGCGCAGTCACCACGTCGGCCCCCGACTCGTGCAGGCGGTCTTGAAAGAGGCCGTCCGCCAACAGGTACGACGCGACGACGATCCGCCTGGCCCCGGCGGAGCGCAAGGTGGTGACGGCGTCGGCGACGCGGGGTTCGCCGGTGGCCGCGTACGCCAGTTCGACCCGCCGTCCGATCGCAGCCGACAACAGTGCGGCAGTGATCCGGAGGTCGCGCTTCGCGCGGTCATCGGAGGTTCCCGCCGCGGCAAGGACCACTGAATCTGAAGGGCGCCAGCCAGATTCGATCAGCCGGTCGGTGACCACCCGGACGATGTGGGCCGACGGTCCCAGCGCATCGGTCACCGTCACGTCGGGGTGTCCGCTGACCGCGACGAACGCCGGGATGTCGACGCGCACGTGCTGGCCGCTGGCCAGGAAGGCGGGCACCACGACGGCCGGCTCGTCTGGTAGCGCCGAGAGCACGTCGGCCGGGGTCGGGCCGAGCACGTCGACGAACGCGGTGCGCACAGGTTGGCCCAACTGCGCGCCGACCCGCTCGGCGAGGTCGGCAATCATCGCCACCCCGGGTGCCTTGCGGGTGCCGTGGGCGACGAGCAGTGGATTCACGCCGCACCGACCGGATGGTCGTCGACCGCGAGCCGGTAGCCGCGCTTCACCACCGTAGTGACGATGTGCTTGTTGCCCAACGCCGTTCGCAGTCGCAGCACCGCCGTCTCGACGGCGTGAGTGTCGGTGCCACCGCCGGGCAGTGCGTTGAGCAGGTCACCGCGCGACACCACGTTGCCCGGCCGGTGGGCCAGCGCGCGGATGGTCGCCATGCCTGCCGGGGGGAGCTCTTTGACGACGCCGTCGACCAGCACGCACGTGCCGCGGATCTCCAACACGTGCCCGGCGACCGTGACGGTTCTGGACTGAAGGAGCGGCAGCTCGTCGGTGATGTGGCGCGCCAGTGCGCCGAGGCGCATCCGCTCGGGGGCCGACGTCGGCACTCCGAGCCGCACCAAGGGACGGGCGGTCACCGGACCCACGCACATCGCGTGGACGTCGGTCCGCAACGCCGCGAGCACCTTGTCCTCGATGCCCATCTCGACGGCCCGCATCAGCGTGGCGGCCACGGCGGGCGCCGACGTGAAGCTGACCGCGTCGAACTTGTGCTCGGCGATGCCGCCGACCAGCGCGTCGAAGGCACCTTCGCGCGGCGCGGGGTGCCAGCGGTAGACGCGGATCGGCACGACCTCGGCGCCTGCAGCGCGAAGTTCGTCGAGGAACTCGGGGAACGGATCCCACTCCGCGGTGGCCCCGTGCAACTGCACGGCGATCCGCAGCCCCTCGATGCCGCCTGCCCGCAGGTACTGCAGAACTTCACGTGAGGACTCCGATTCCGGAGACCACTCCTCGGGCAACCCGGCAGCCCGCAGCGCACCGGTGGCCTTGGGTCCGCGGGACACGATGCGGGCCTTGCCCAACGCGGTGATCAGGTCTGCGGCCAACCCCCAGCCGTCGGCGGCGGCGATCCAGCCGCGCAACCCGATGCCCGTCGTCGCGACGACCACGTCGGGTGGCGTCGCGATCAACGCCTCGGTGTGGTCGTGGAGTTCGTCGTCGTCGGGCAGTGGCACCATCGCGATCGCCGCCGCGCTGGTGACGGTGGCCCCACGGCGGCACAGCAGCGTGCTCAGCTCGTCGGCACGTCGGGCTGAGGTCACCGCCACCCGGAATCCGGTGAGGGGTGCCCAGTCGGGGTCAGGCATAGCACCTAGTGAAGGGTTCGGGTGTTTCGGAGTGGTTACCCGGCGGTTGCCGCGGAATGTCGCGACGGCAGGACGATGACCCGACCGTGAACATCCCCTCACCCGGCGTGTGGCCTGGCGGTGAGGTGCTTATCTGCTGGTCACCACACGTCGCCGCCGCGGTAATCGCAGGCGATCTCGCCGGTGGTGTCGAGGTCCACACTCAGCGGCAATACGAAGATGGACCCGTCGTCATCGGGGGTTGGCGTCATCCCGGATGGGGCGAGCACGGCCGTCGTGCCCTGCCACGGCAGCCAGCCCCGCGACGCGTACAGGTTCCTACCGGCGTCCGACGAGCTGAGGGCGCCCATCTGGTACGCGCCGCGCAGCACCTGCTCGAGGGCGTCCATCACCGCCATCGCGAGGCCTTGGCCGCGCCAGTCCTCGCGCACCGCCACCGCCTCGAGATAGCCGCAGCGCAGGGCCATGCCCCGATGGACCATCCGACGCTGCACCACGGCGCCGTGCGCGATCAACGCACCGCGGACGCAGATGAGGGCATGCATGCCGCCGAGTGAGTGCTCCCAGTCGGCGTCGGTGAAGTCGATCTCGCCGTCGGCGTAGGCGGTGAGCAGCATCCGGCGGGCGTCCTCACGCGTCTCACCATCGAGATCGGACGTGTGAACCAGGCGCGCAGTGTGCAGCACACCTCGTTCCTACCAGGGGCTGACGACGAAAACTACCGGCTTCGCGGACGCGACCAGTGCATGCGGACGTGCTGACCCGGTCGCACCTGAGCCACCTTGTCGATGTCGCGCTCGGCCACCACGCCGATCACCGGGTAGCCGCCGGTCACCGGATGGTCGGGGCCGAGGATCACGGGTAAGCCATTGGGCGGCACCTGGATTGCACCCCGGGTGGCACCCTCGCTCGGGAGCTGCCGGTCGGGCCAACGGTGTCGCAGTGGGCGTCCCACCAGCCGCATCCCGACACGGTCGCTGCGATCGGAGGCCACCCAGTCGGTGTGCACCAACGCATCCGGTTCGGTGAACCAATCGTCGCGCGGGCCGGGGACCACCACCAGCTCGAGCAGATCACCGGCGATGGACGCGACCGGCGCCTGGTCGAGTTCGGGAAACTCGGCGGTGTGCTCGCCGATGGACAGCAGGTCGCCGGGCTTCAGCGGTTGCGGACCGATCGCCGACATCACGTCGTAGCTCCGGGAGCCCAGCATCGGCTCGGCATCGATGCCGCCGCGGACCGCGAGATAGCTCCGAAGGCCGGAGCGCGGGGCGCCGAGTGATATCACCTGGCCGTCGTGCGCGTAGTGAATACTGTTGGTGCCGAAGGGAACTCCGTTCACCGACGGATCGGCGTCGGCGCCGGTGACGGCGATGGCGACATCGCCACCGCGCACGCGTGCCGAGAACCCGCCGAAGGTGACCTCGATGGTGGCGCGGTCGTGCGGGTTGGCGACCAGCCTGTTGGCCAGCGTGTGGGAGCGACGGTCTGCGGCGCCGGAGCGGGTGACCCCCATGTGTGCCAGGCCGGGCCTGCCCAGGTCCTCGAGCAGGGCCAGCGGGCCGGTCTTCAGTATCTCGAGAGTGGTCATGTCCGGCTCCCTATCCGATCGCCCGGAACTGCACCCACAGGCCCGGTGTCAGAAGCGCAGGCGGGTCGCGTTCGACGTCCCAGAGCACCGCATCGGTGTGCCCGATCAATTGCCAGCCTCCCGGGCTCTCCCGTGGGTAGACACCGCTGAATTCGCCTGCCAGCCCTACGGATCCGACCGGCACCCTGGTGCGAGGCTCGGCCCGACGCGGGACGTGGAGACGCTCGTCGCCGCCGACCAGGTAGCCGAAACCGGGAGCGAAGCCGCCGAAGCCGACGCGCATCGGGGCTGCGGTGTGGGCTGCGACGACCTCGTCGGGGGAGAGGCCGGTCAGGCGAGCCACCTCGTCGAGGTCCGCGCCGTCGTATACGACGTCGATGGTCACGTCGGCACGAAGGTCGGTCGGGGCGGTGCCGGCGTCGACGGAGGCCTGCTTCACGCGGAGCTTGTCGAGGCGCGCCCGCGTCGCCGCCCGGTACCTGGGACCGGCGAGCTTGAGCAACACGGTGCGCGACGCCGGGACGATGTCGAGGACCCCGAGCAGATCCGCGTCCCGAAGCGCGTCGCACCAGGCCAGTACCTCCGCCGTGCTGTCGAAGTCGAGCAGCAGGGCTTGATCCCCGTAGTCGTGCACCGTGCCGAGGGACATCACGTTCATCAATTCAGCTGTGACCGTCATCTTCACAAGCTACCCGCGAGTAGCTACGTTTTCATCAAGCTTTAGAAGCTCGCCAGAGGAGCCTCAGAGATGCTTCACACCGCAGGCTCGTACGTCGGCTCCTTGCGCTTGATGTAGCCGATCACGCGGTACGTGATGGGAAGCATGACCACCTCGACGGCCGTCTTGTAGAGCCAGCCAAGGGCGGTGTAGACCGCGAAATCACGGAAGCTGGTGATGCCGATCGCGCCCGCCGCGATGCTGCAGAACACCAAGGTGTCGCCGAGCTGGCCGGCAAACGTCGACCCGACGAGGCGGGCCCAGAGGTGCTTCTCCTTGGTGCGCTCCTTGATCGCCACGACCACCCAGGCATTGATCGTCTGCCCGACGATGAAGCCCGCGAGCCCCGCGATGATCAGCTGGGTGTATGCGTGCACGACGTTCTCGAGCGCGGCCTGGTTCTCGTAGAAGTCGGCGGCGGGCAGGTAGATCGTCACCCAGAACGCCAGCGCGGCCAACACATTCATCGAGAAGCCGAGCATGATCGCGCGCCGGGCCGCCTTGAAGCCGTACACCTCGGACAGGACGTCGCCGATCACGTAGGTGAGGGGGAAGACGATGAAACCACCGTCGGTGATGACGGGTCCGAACGCCACACCCTTGGTCGCGGTGACGTTCGAGATGATGACCAGGGCCGTGAACACCGCGACGAGGACCGGATAGTAGGCCGAACCGACCTGTGCGAATCCCGCGCCGATGCCCCGGTCGCTGCGCTCCTGCCCTCCGTCGGGCTGGTCTGACTTCTCGGGTGTCTCGCTGGTCACCCCGTCATCTTGTCAGGTGAGCACCTTGGAGATCATCCGCGGTAACTGGTCGGCAACCACGGGATACGACAATGCCGAGGTGAATGCGAGCGCGCCTGCGAGGTCCTTGCCCGTGAAGACGTTTCTGTTGGTCTTCGTCGACACCAGCGCAGCGAAGGTCGGATCGGCGATCAGCGCGCCCTGTTCCTCGTCGCTCTCGGTCTTCCAGATCACGACGTCGGCGGTGTCGAGCACCGATGCCAGCTTGTCCCTCGGCACCCGGGCCCGGTCGTCCTTCACGAAGGAGCCGAGACTGTCCGGCACCGCGATGCCCATCTGCGTCAGGAACTCCGTTCGCCATCCCGTGGGGGTGACGTCGTAGGAGTCCTGGTAGGCCGTCGCGCTCACCACCACGACCCTCTTGCCGTTGAACGTCGGATTGTTCTTGCCCACGTCGGTGAACTTGGCGTCCACGTCGGCGATGAGTTTGGTCATGTCGCCGAACTTGAACACCGCCTGACTGATGGTGTTCGCCTGGTCCTTCCACGGTTCGAAGAACGCGCTCTGGCCGGATTGCGCGATGGTCGGGGCGATGGCGGACAACTTCGTGTACGTGTCCTGGTCGAGGCCGGCGTTGGTGGCGACGATCAGATCGGGCTTGAGCGCGGCGATCTGGTCGACCTGGATGCCGTCGAAGAGGTTCAGCACCACCGGTTGCGCGGTACCGAGTTTGGGCTGGGCCCATGGCCATACGCCGAACGGTTCGCCGCCGAACCAGTCGGTGACGGCGATCGGGACGACCCCGAGCGCCAGCAGGTCGTCCTGTTCGGTGAACCCGGCGCTGACGACCCGCTTGGGGGCCGACGGAATCTTGGTCTCGCCGAAGGCGTGTTTGACGGTGACGGAGCCGTCGCCCGCTACCGTGCCGGGTTTGTCTGCGCTGCAGGCCACGGTAGTCAACGCGAGGCCCGCGGTCATGGCCAGGAAACTCCGTCGGGACCAAATTGATGGCACGCGGCCGAGCGTAATCGCTATAGGGCGACGCGACCGCCGGACACGGGCAACAACACCCATCGAGTGTGCGGTGAGATCGCGGATCTGGGCGAAATCACGATCTCACCGCACACTCGGTGGAGGGACTGGGGCTATCCCTCGTCGGTGAAGGCCTCGAGGTACTCGTCGTAATCCGTGACGGCGCCGCGGATCTCCTCGGCAGCACGTTCCAGGGACCCGGCGATGTCGGCGCGCGCCGCGTCGGCCCGCGCGGCGACGTCGCGACGCTCGCGGGTGAGCGCGTCCCTGGCGTTGCCACCGCGGGCGGCGATCATCGCGACGGTGAACGCGGAGTCGATGGCCGAGGCGGCCACGTTGCCCTGCGCGCGGAGAACGGCTTCCGCGACGTCGGCGGCGCCGACCACGACCGCGTTGGGCAAAGTGGCCTGGCTGCCCACGTATTCACCGATCGCGGTGCGAACGCGGGTGCCGGTGCCGGCCATCACGCCGCGCACCTCGGTGCGAGTGTGGGCGAGTGCGGCGGGCAACGTCGCGCCACCACGGATCTCGTCGACGACGGTGGCAGGCGCGTGTACGAGGGCCACCGACACGTCGGTGGAGGCGCCGACGAGCTGGGCGCCCAGACTCTGGCCCGCGCCGAGCTGGCGTTCCAGGACGTGGCGGATGACGATGCCGCGGGTCGCCTCCGGCTCGACGGTGAGAGTGGTTTCGATATCGGTCATGGCGGTTCCCTCCAGCGCGGTCATCGGTCGCCCGCCAGTCCACACGGCGCACCCGAATCGCAGTCGGCGAGCGGGCTACGTCTGGATGAACCCCTTGTTGCGCATCAGGAAGTCCGCGAGGAAGCCGTCGTGTGAGAATGTGACTGGTGAACTGGGTGGGATGGCCGCCGCGGTCTTCGACTGGCACGCTTCGCAATTGGTCGACGAGGTTTGGGAACAGCCGCAGGTCGGCGTCGCCGTGGCGGGTCGGCAGTGAAACACTGACGGGCGCAACGGCGAACGATCGTCGACCTGCGCGTGGACTGTGAAAACCCTGAAGGCGGATTCGATCTCGACAACCGGGGTATGTCGGGTTGATCGGCGATCGTCGCCGGATCAGTCCTCATCGCGGAGGTGGCGGCTCATGCTGCACAGCGTCGTACTTGCGGCTTCAGACAACATCGTGGCGGCCGGGTTCATCCTCCGCGGCATCAAGGGCATCTTCGTGGCGATCGGCAGCATCATCGCCGCCGTCATCTGTGCGGTGATCGCTTCGACTAAGGGGCGCAGCGCGCTCGGGTGGGGAATCCTCGGGCTATTCTTCAGCATCCTGACGCTGATCGTCGTGATCGTGATACCCAGCAAGAAGAGTTGACCCCAGGAGGGGGACAGCCGCTTGTTCTGAAGCGTCAGCCACGCCGGCGCCGCGATGAAAACCGGCTTCGTTGCTCTACTGAGGACCATGAGGTCTCGCGCGGGTGCATGCTTGGAGTGCACCCTAGGGAGTGATCATGCGAAAACACCCGCGACTGGCTCTGCCCGTTTGTGTCGCCACGCTCGGGGTCGCCGGTCTGATCGGCGCACCGACGGCCGCCGCAGCCTGCAACGACTCAAGCGGGACGGTGGTGTGCGCCCAGGGCGACATCCGTGGGACGGACGCCCCGCCCCCGGTGATGCCAGGACTCGGACCGTACGGGTCCTGGTGCAACGGCAGCGTCTGCTTCCCCGGCAACATTCTGGGAGTCGTCGTCAATCCATGAGCGCAGTTTCAGATCGCGGCTTTCCTGATTGTCTCCGCGGCAGGCGCAGCGGTGGCCGGTCTCGTCGGCGCGCTCCGGGCCTGGTGCGACCCGGGTCGGACACGTCGATCCAGAAGCGCGCGTTTCCATGAATCGGTTGAGCGCGCCGTTGCCCGCGTAATTTCGGCCAGCCGCAGCACATCGGATTGGTCTTGCGCGGTGTATGCAGTTCCGGCGAATCTTGACCGTGGACCTTGATGATCGGCTCACGTGAGCGCCCCTGATCACTGTGCAGTTCGTTGTGCGTGCCGACAACACGGCCGCTCATCAGTCCGTGTGCTCTTCACGCGGCAATCGCGCCTCGAAGAACTCGATCGCTCCGCTGCGTTCAAGTGTCGCGACATCGAGGCCGAATTCCCTTAGCCACCTCTCGATCTCGCCTGTGTGTGGGGTGTTTCCAAACACCCCGGCGCGACGCGACATTGCGATCAAGGCATCCTTGCGCGGACCTCGACCGGTAACGCATGACGTCCCCCGCAGCGTCCCCCCTGGCTTGAGCACGCGAGTGAGTTCGCCCAGCGCGGCGCGCGGGTGGGGCAGACAGTGAAGCCCGTTGTAGGTCACGCACAGATCAAAGCTGTTGTCGGCGAACTGAAGTGCGGTCACGTCGGATTCGACGAATTCGATCGCGTCTTGTACCCCCCGTCGGGCGGCCTGTGTGCGCGCCTGCTGGAGCATGTAGGGAGATATGTCGGCCGCGACATAACGCACCGCCTGGCCGGGACGCAGGCCGCGAAAGGCGAAACCGCCCCCGCACGGTATGTCGAGTATCGAGGTCCCCGGCGGGGCGTCTGCAAGGCGGGAGACGTCGGCGAACATGCGTCGAAGGTCGGTACCCCACATCGCCCAGGCGCCGACCCTTGCCACGCTGTCGTGTTTGACACCGGCGTCGTACATGGCTGCCATGACACGCTCAGAACGCCACCGCTCCGTTACATCGCTCATCGCTGAGAGCCACCGTCCGGGGAGTCGGAAGCATCCCAGGGCAGCGACCCCGAGACCCAGTGGGTCAGCTCCTGCTGATCGTTGCTATGCAGGTGTCGCGGCGGCGTGACGAACGTCGAGTAGGGCTTGCAGCGCACCAGCACCCGGCCTTCCTCCGCTGCCGCGGCTTTAACCGCGGGGCGCAGCTCTGGCGCCAACGGCTGCCCCGACATGCGTTCACCCACCGCCATCATCACGTCGATCAAGGCCTCGTTGTCGTCGACGATCTCAGCGTCGCAATAGACCTGCAGGTACGCGAACGGCCAGGTCTCGTCGAGTACGCAGAGGCTGATCTTGCCGTTGCGGGCTACGGCCTTGGCCTTCGCCCGGTCTGCCATGGTTGCGACGAACAGGTCGTTGTTGTCGGCTGGGATGTAGTACACGAGGGACATCGCCGGCCCATCGGACTGGCGTCCGTAGCCGAATACGCAGGTTCGGTGGGTCCGAACGAATTCCCGCCGTTCCGAGGGCAGCATGTCGCGGTCCGTCGGCGCCTGGAAAGGGTTCGTCGACATCGGGAGCAGACGCGTCGATGCGCGATCTGTGTCTTGCTTCGGGGCCTCACGGGTAGCGCTCATGGGCCACTCCTGTCTTGAGTGGTTATTATCGAGTGATAATAACGGTACGCTGTTGGAGATGCAACGCAAGACCCAACCTCCGAACAAGGTGCGCCTCCGCCGGACCAGAACCGATATCCGGGAGGCGCTGCTGGAGTCGGCCCTGGTCGAGTTCGGGGCCAAGGGGTTCGACGGCGCGTCGACGCGTGCGATCGCAGCGCGCGTTGAAGCGCACCAGCCGCAAATCAACTACCACTTCGAGTCGAAGACCGCGCTATGGACGGCCGCGGTGGATCATCTCTTCGGGCTCTTGTGGGAGGCGTTCCGCGGCGTCTTCCCCCCGAAGCCGTCCGAGATCGGCGTGCCGGTACTCGCTGCGGCATTTGCCGACGGGATTCACCGATTCGTGCGGTTCGTAGCCGAGCACCCTGAGCTCAACCAGATCATGGTGCATGAGGGGACCGCGGCCAGCGACCGGTTGACCTGGATGACCGAGACCCACGTCAAGCCGTTCTTCAACGGCATCCGGCCCTCCTGGCAAGCGCTTCGTGACGCAGGCGTTGCCGCGCCCATCGACAACGAGATTCTTTACTACGTACTCATCGGCGCCGCATCACTGCCCTATGTGAACGCTCCCGAAGTTCGCCTGCTCACCGGCCGAGATCCGAAGAGCCCCAGCTGGATCGACGCGCACGCCGACGGACTGGTTTCCATCCTCCTGCCGGGATTAGCCGCACTTTAGCTCGAGATGCCGAGCGGCGCCAAGAACGTTCCAGTGGCCGATTCTGACATCGCCTGATGCCCATCCAGGGCTTACCGCTAGCGGCAATCTTTGCGTTCCAGCCAACTTCAAATGCCCACCGTACCGCCAGCGGAGCATCGGGGCGGACCGAAGCACACCTGGCGATTCTGACCGTCCGTCCTACCGTGGAGTTGTTGTTACACAAACTAATTGAGCCGTCCGAAAGGGCTAGTGATCTTATGCCGACCGATCCCCGCGAAGAGCGCCTCGCGCGCCGCATCGCCGACCTGTACGCCACCGACCTGCAGTTCGCCGACGCCCGGCCCGTCGACGCACTGACCGCGGCGATCGAGCAACCCGGACTGCGGCTGCCACGGATCGTACGCACCGTCATGGGGGCGTATGCGGAGCGGCCTGCGGTCGGGGAACGCGCTGTCAAGCTCGCCACAGATCCGGGAACCGGCCGCACTTCACTTGAGCTTCTGCCCTGGTTCGAGACTGTCACCTACCGCGAGTTGTGGGAGCGCGTCAGCGCGGTCGCCAGCGCGTTGAGCAATGGCCCCAGCCTTCGGGTCCAGCCAGGCGACCGCGTCTGTGTGCTGGGCTTCACGAGTGTGGACTACGCGACAGTCGACATGGCGTTGGTCCAGTTGGGCGCGGTGTCCGTTCCGCTCCAGACCAGCGCACCGGTCAGCCAACTGCGGCCCATCGTCATCGAGACCGAACCTCGCGTATTCGCTTCGAGCATCGACGGTCTCGACGATGCCGTCGAACTGGTGCTGACCGGCTACTCGCCTGTGCGGCTGGTCGTCTTCGACTACCGTCCCGAGGTGACCGAGCAGCGCGAGGCCTTCGATTCAGCCAGAACGCGGTTGGCCCAAGCGGGCAGCCCGGTGTTGATGGAGACCCTGGCCGAGCTGCTCACGCGCGCGGAATCGCTAGCCGCCGCACCGGAACTCGTTCCCGATGATGATGACGACCCGCTGCGGTTGCTCATCTACACCTCGGGCAGCACTGGCGCGCCGAAGGGTGCCATGTACCCAGAACGGTTGGTCGCGAACTTCTGGCGCAGGTCGCGCTGGAATTGGGGCGCGCCGAGCGGCGAGCCGACGATCACGCTCAGCTTCATGCCGATGAGCCACGTGATGGGTCGGGGCGTCCTCTACGGCACGCTAGGAAATGGCGGCACCGCCTATTTCACGGCCAGGAGCGATCTTTCGATGCTCTTCGAGGACCTCGCACTCGTGCGGCCAACCGAGCTGAATTTCGTGCCGCGGATCTGGGACATGCTGTACCAGGAGTTCCAGAGCGAAGTGGACCGTCGGTCCGTCGACGGCGACGATCGCGCGGCACTGGAAGCCGAGGTGATGGCCGACGAGGCACAGAACCTGCTCGGTGGGCGGTTCGTCGCGGCGATGACGGGCTCCGCACCGATCTCGGCTGAGGCGAAGGAGTTCGTCGAATCCCTCCTCGACCTCCATCTCGTCGAGGGCTACGGCTCGACCGAGGCCGGGATCGTC
>JAOPWT010000426.1 GCA_025965555.1 Mycobacterium sp. | reverse complement strand
GGTGGCACCAATTGTGTTGGCAGCCAAGGTTCCTGCGGTGCCGAGGCCGATATTCAGCTGCGAACCGGCGACGCCGAGTCCTTGGTTGAGCTGTGTGCCTGCGACGCCGAGTCCCTGATTGAGCTGTGTGCCCGCTATACCGAGTCCTTGGCCGAGGAGAGTGCCTGCGGCACCGACTCCCTGGTACGCCTCGTTCAGCGCCACGGCCGCGCCGGTGGCGAGTACTTGTAGGGCCGACACGACGTCGCCGGGCGACAACCCGGCAAGTGCGGCGGTCAAGCCGGCGCCGAGGGTGTTCGCGACCGCTCCGACGGTGCCCAGTCCCGTGGCACCGACCGCGCCGAGCGCGGCGAGGGCCTGTGCGCCCGTCACACCGACGCCGCTGAGGCCTTGGGTCAACCCCGTTCCGCCGCCGGCCAACAGCAAGGCCAGCGCCGCCGGATAGGCGGCGGGGTTGAGCGGATTGGAGGCGATGGTGGCCAGCCCGGCGAGCCCGGTGGTGGCGGTGGTGTTGACGACGGAACCGACCGTGGCGAGGCCGGAAGCTCCCGCAGTGGTGATGCCCGCCAGCGCTTGCGCTCCTGCTACGCCTACTCCTTGAAGGCCTTGGGCGCCCGCGACCGAAACCGAGGAGAGGATGTCCTGAATCGCCGACGCCAACGAGGTGGGCGTGTACTCGGCGAAGACCGAGGGGACTTCAGAAATCCGGCTGGCGACATCGAGCGGCGGAGGCGCCAGTGGGCTGAATGCAATGGCGGTTGCCCCCACCACCGCGACGCCAGCGGTAAACGACGAACGAATGGCTAGTTGCATGGCAACCCCTTACTTGAACCCAACCCGACCAGCAAAAGCTACCTGAGGAAAAGGTGTGTAACCAAGCCTTTTTCTCAGCGAATTCCGAACGTTATGTGTCGATCTTGAATTACGTTTGCTAAACGGATCTTGATGCCTTTCGCCACCATTGCCCTGAGGGTTACATCAGCAAAAGTTTGGCGTGGCTCTTCGACGGTTTCACTGGTGCGCGGGGGCGAATTCACCGCGATTCTCGGATGGGCCGTCGGAGATTAGCTGAACTCGCCGAGGCCATGCATCGGCCATCACAAATCAGTATCGACACACGATGATCGGTTTGCGAACGAGTTTGAGCACGGACCAGTCTGTCGAGGTCAGCAATCTGCGATCAAGGCCCGGCCGACTCGCAGTGCGCAGGAAGGGGTCTTCTCAGCTTTCAGCCGTCATGAGCTGCCCTATTCGCTATGTGCGACAGGTAGGACAACGTCGTCGCCGTAGGGCTGAAACCGCAGTCGGCGTGTCTATGGTCGGCCCTCGCCGGCGACACGCGGGGCTCACCGCGGGCGGGTGGAGCGGCAGTCGCGGGGGTTCTGGAATGCGATGCCGCATTCCGCACCGGAACCCCTGCGAACTGCTAGGACCGGCGCGTGGCGGCCGCCAAGTCGGCGCTGGGCTGCGACCCGAATTGGCTACCCGGTTGTGCCGCGCCGGAGTCAATGGTTTATGCGCCATTTCGTTGGTTGCCAACCTGCTATGAGTCTAAGATGAGCGATGGATGGAACGGTACTTAAGGTACGGAATTAGTGCTACTAAGTGCCGATCTTCAGCTAATAAATTGACATTAGCGTAAATGGCGACAACTACCGCTTGGTCGTTGCTCAATCGGTCGTGCGAAATAGGCCCGCGGACGTTGCCCGAGATTGCTGCCGAAACGGCCTATCGGCCGTCGAGTTCGTTGATCATTCGCTTTGGCGCCACAGGCGATCGGCGGGCCGTGTCCGAGGGCTCCGATAGCCTGCCAACGTGAGCTCACCTGACGCCGACATCCGTCGCGAGTGGCAGCAGTTGGCCGACGAGGTACGGGGCCATCAGTTCCGCTACTACGTCAAGGACGCACCGGTCGTCTCCGATGGAGAGTTCGACCGGCTTCTCGGCGAGCTGACCGCCCTAGAGGAGCGCTACCCGGAATTGCGCACCCCGGATTCGCCAACGCAGCTGGTCGGTGGGGCGGGTTTCGCGACGGACTTCAGCTCGGCCGATCACCTCGAGCGAATGTTGAGTCTCGACAACGTGTTCAACCCCGAGGAGCTATCGGCGTGGGCGGCGCGCCTGACCGGCGAGATCGGGGCCGACCCCGAATTTCTGTGCGAGCTGAAGATCGATGGCG
This sequence comes from Mycobacterium sp., assembly GCA_025965555.1. Classification (GTDB taxonomy): domain Bacteria; phylum Actinomycetota; class Actinomycetes; order Mycobacteriales; family Mycobacteriaceae; genus Mycobacterium. The sequence goes on along the minus strand of JAOPWT010000426.1, from coordinate 2,956 downwards.
TGGCCCTCGCGCTGGTGTACCGCGACGGCGTTCTGGTCCGCGCCGCCACCCGCGGTGACGGACGCACCGGCGAGGACGTGACGTTGAACGCCCGCACCATCGACGACATCCCGGAACGGCTGGTGCACAGCGACGCCCATCCCGTCCCAAGGGTGCTCGAGGTGCGCGGCGAGGTGTTCTTCCGCCTTGCCGACTTCGAAGATCTCAACGCCGGTCTCGTGGAAGAGGGCAAGGCGCCGTTCGCCAACCCGCGCAACAGCGCCGCCGGGTCACTGCGTCAGAAGAACCCCGCGGTGACGGCGCGGCGCAGGCTTCACATGATCTGCCACGGTCTCGGCCGTGCGGAGGGCTTCAACCCCGCCACTCTGCACGACGCCTACCTGGCGCTCAAGGCATGGGGACTGCCGGTGTCGGATCACACCACGCGCGTCACGGGAATCGACGCGGTGGCCGCGCGTGTCGCCTACTGGGGTGAGCACCGCCATGACGTCGAGCACGAAATCGACGGTCTGGTGGTCAAAGTCGACGACGTCGCACTGCAACGCCGGCTCGGCGCGACGTCACGGGCTCCGCGGTGGGCGATCGCCTACAAGTACCCGCCCGAGGAAGCCACCACCAAGCTGCTCGACATTCGCGTCAACGTCGGCCGCACCGGGCGCGTCACACCGTTCGCCTACATGGAGCCCGTCAAGATCGCAGGGTCCACGGTCGGGCTCGCGACGTTGCACAACGCCTCGGAGGTCAAGCGCAAGGGCGTGCTCATCGGGGATACCGTGGTGATCCGCAAGGCGGGCGACGTCATCCCCGAGGTGCTCGGACCGGTGGTCGACGTGCGCGACGGCTCGGAGCGCGAATTCGAGATGCCGACGACGTGCCCCGAGTGCGGTACCACCTTGGCCCCCGCCAAGGAGGGCGATGCCGACATCCGCTGCCCCAACGCGCGCTCGTGCCCGGCGCAACTGCGGGAGCGCGTTTTCCACGTCGCGGGCCGCGGCGCCTTCGACATCGAGGGACTCGGGTACGAGGCGGGGATCGCGCTGCTGCAGGCGGGTGTGATCACCGACGAGGGCGACCTGTTCACACTGACCGCCGACGACCTGCTGCGCACCCAGCTGTTCACCACGCAGAAGGGCGAGCTCTCCGCCAACGGCAAACGCCTGCTGGCCAATCTCGGAAAGGCCAAGCAGCAGCCGTTGTGGCGCGTGCTCGTCGCGCTGTCCATCCGGCACGTCGGACCGACCGCCGCCCGCGCACTCGCCGGGGAGTTCGGCAGCCTCGACGCCATCGAGGAGGCCACCGAGGAGCAGCTCGCGGCCAGTGAGGGCGTCGGTCCGACCATCGCCTCCGCCGTGATCGAGTGGTTCACCGTCGACTGGCACCGCGCCATCGTCGACAAGTGGCGCGCCGCAGGCGTGCGCATGCACGACGAGCGCGATGCGAGCATCGAGCGAACGCTGGAAGGTCTCTCCATCGTGGTGACGGGCTCGTTGCCGGGGTTCTCCCGCGACGAGGCCAAGGAGGCCATCCTCGCCCGCGGCGGCAAGGCCGCGGGTTCGGTGTCGAAGAAGACCGCCTACGTCGTCGCAGGAGATGCGCCAGGGTCCAAGTACGACAAGGCAATCGAGCTCGGCGTGCCCGTGCTGGACGAGGACGGGTTCCGCGCGCTGCTGGAGAACGGGCCAGAGGACGTACCGCAGGAGGACTGAACCGGCGCATTGTCGATAACGCACCGAGGGCAAGGACGGCTACGCGCAGCTGAACATGCGGGTCGATGGGAAGCCGTCCGGTGTCGACGTGCAGAACTTCGTTGCGGCGTTGCGGACCGGGACGCCGCTCAATACGGCCACTCTGGCGCCCGCCGCCGATGTCGTGCTGCCCGAACGCAATCCGGACGTCACCGTGGATCTCCGGCTGGCCGGACCGCTCAGTGGCTACACGTGGCCCATCAACGGCAAGCTCTACGATCCGCCCAACGACGGTATTCCGCTGACCCGCGGCATGCGGGTGCGGTTGCGGCTGATTAGCGATTCGATGATGTTTCATCCGATCCACCTGCACGGGCACACGTTCCAGGTGGTCGGTGGACCGAGAAAGGACACCGTGCTGGTCCCGCCGAGGCAGACCGTCGAGGTCGACTTCGACACCGACAATCCGGGTCGGTGGATCGTGCACTGCCACAACGACTACCACCTCGGCGCTGGGATGGCGACGTTCGTGGAGTACACCGGCTGACCGACGCGGCGCTCAGCGCAGGATCGTCGCCACGATCCCGGCCAGATAGCCCAGCCGTGCAACCTCGGAGGGCCGGAATGCGGGCCCGCCGGGGCGGCCGAGCATGACCGCCGTGTGGTGGTCGCCCAACGGCGCGGCGGCCAGCGTGGTGTCGAAGTCCCGCCAGACCTGAGGTATCCAGTCGGCGGCGCCGTCCAGCGCCTCGGCGTGCTCCAGCGGCAGCCAGGGGGCCGACTCGGCCGCGGTCTCCGGTGCACCATGACTACTGGCCACCACGTCCAGACCGGCGTCGCCGGGCCGTAGCACCATGCACCAGCCAACGCGCAGCACCTTCGGCGCCTCGTCGGCGAGCACTTGAAGCTTGTCCTGCTTCTTGCCTGCGGCCGCGATGTGATCGATCAGCTCCAGCTCGCGGTGTGCTTCGAGCAGGCCGGTGTGCGGGCGAATGCTGTCGACGTAGACGCCGTTGAGCTTCTCGGCAGCGGTGATGAGCATGTCCGGCATCGCCCCCGGCGGGAGTTCGACCACCAGATCGTCGACGGCGTATCCAGCGGTGCGCTCCACGACGTCGAGGGACAAGATGTCGGCGCCCACCGAGCCCAGCGCCACGGCGAGCGAGCCCAGGCTGCCTGGCCGGTCCTCGAGCTGGACCCGCAGCAGATATGACGGCACGGGCAACACTGTTTCACGGAGGGCAGGAGCGCAGCGACTCGGGAAGTGTGAC
>JAOPWT010000415.1 GCA_025965555.1 Mycobacterium sp. | reverse complement strand
CCACCGACTCGGACGGCAGCGGTTCCCACGGCAGGTCGCCGAAGCCGGTGGAGCCGACCACCACGATGCCGTCGCGGGGCCGCGCGATGCGCAGTGCGAAGTAGTCCTCGAGGTGCTCCGCGGGCAGGTCGGTGGTGCTGATCTCCTCGATGTCCTCGGCGAGTAGGCGGCTGCGCGCGTGCGCGTGCACGACGATCAGTTGATCCTCACCGAGGACGAGCGCGTTGAGGCTGGCGTCGGGATGAAGCTGCCGAAGCTGGGCGACGGCGCGCCGCACCGCTTCGGCGAGATTCGGTGCGGTGCGGCGGTGTTGGCGGATCACCGCGAAGTAGCGCTCGCTGTCGGTGGTTCCACGCAGCGAGCAGGCGACCGCGGGTTCGAGGAGGTCGTTGAGCGGACCCATCGGCTTGATGGAGCCGTTGTGTGCCATCGCGAGTCCGTCGGCCGAGAACGGATGGGAGTTCTGCGGTTCGACCGCCAGTCCGCTCGTCGCCCACCGAAGGTGGAGCAGCGAGGCTGCGGACCGCCCATCGTGGGTGGCCGCCGTGAATTCCTCGTCGTCGAGTGCGCTCCCCGCGGAGACCAGCACGTGTGGAGCGTCGCCGATGTGGTCGACGCCTGCGACGCCCCAGCCGTCACCGTGGACCTTGGTCAGGGCGACGAAGTCCTTCAGTACGCCATCGCCGACCGCGTCGGCGATCGATATCGGCGATGCAGAGACCACACCCAAGAGCCGACACATGCAAGCATCCTCCGATCCGTGATCTTATGAATCAACCATAAACGGTCGAATTTAAAGATTCTGAAACATTCATGACATAGATTCCTCGCAGACTCAGTAAGTCGAAGGAGGTTCGATGCCGGTCCTCGGCGGGCGAAGCGAACGGGAGACGTCGGTGGTGAGCGATATCAAGCCTCGGTCCGACGTGAAGTACATCGCTCATCAGATCGACGAATTGCGTGCCAAAGGCGTTGAGCTGGTGGCAGGTTCGCTGACCGACCCGGCAGGTGTCACCAGGGCGAAGTACGTCCCGCTGCGCAGGCTCGGCGACTTCCAGCGCTCGGGGATGGGCGTGTCACCCTCGTGGAGCGTCTTCTGCGTCGACAGCGGAATCGCCTTCACCCCGACCATCGGCGTCGTCGGAGACCTGAGGATCCGCATCGATCCGGCCACCGTGCGGGTCATCGACGAAGGCATCGCCTGGGCGCCGGGAAACCTGACCGACCAAGCGGGAGGTCCGGCGGCCCTGTGCCTACGCTCGCTGCTGGTTCGCGCCGAACAGGTGGCCGCGGAGCGAGGACTGACCGCTCTGGTTGGCGCCGAACTCGAATGCACGATGATCGCGCCCGACGGCGGACCCGCCTCGACGGGGCCATGGTCGCCCTACGGAATCCGCACCTCGCTGGACCGTTCGGCGTTCCTGGTGGACCTCGCGTCCACCGCCGAGCGTGCCGGACTGAGCGTCGAGCAGATCCACACCGAGTACGGCCACGACCAGCTCGAGGTCTCACTGGCGCCGACCACTCCGGTCGCTGCGGCCGACGCCGTGATCCTGACGCGGATCGTGCTCGGCCGAGCGGCGGCACGGCACGGCTTACGAATCTCGTTCGCGCCGGTGCCGTTCGAAGGTGCCGCGGGCAACGGTGCGCACCTGCATCTGTCGTTGACCGACGCCAGGGGTCCACTGTTCTCCGGAGGTGACGGGCCTTACGGCATGCGCCAGGATGGCGGTTCGGCGATCGCGGGTGTCATCGACTCGCTGCCCGATCTCATCGGGGTCTATGCCGGCTCGGCGTTGTCGGCGCTACGGCTCAAGCCAGGCAACTGGGCAGGCGCCGCAGCATGCTGGGGTCTGGAGAACCGCGAAGCGGCCGTCCGATTCATCGCGGCCACGCCCGGCAACCCGCGCGGTGCCAACGCCGAATTGAAGCTGATCGACCCGAGCGCGAACCCCTACCTGGCCGCCGCGGCCTTCCTGAGCAGTGCGCTGCGTGGCATCGCCCGCGGGCTCGAGCTTCCTGCCGAGATACCCGAGAACCCCTCGCAGTCGGCCACCGCACCGCCGTCCCTGCCGACCGGCCAGCGTGCCGCCATCGACGCCATCGAGAGCTCCGCCGTCGCCGCCGAGTTGCTCACCCCCGAAGTCATCGAAGCCCTTGTCGCAGTGCGGCGCTACGAATTGACCACCTTCGGCGAGCTTCCGCCCGCCGAGACCGCGCAGGCGCTGCGCCTCGCGTGGAGTTGTTGACCCCCGCCCCATCTCAACCACGAAGGAGACATCGATGAGTACGAGTACCTCGTCGGCCAGTCCAGCAGATGGCGCCGATCAGATACCGCACCGCCGCCTACCGTTCTGGGTGGCGCTGGCCATGTCCGTCGCGTTGGTCGGGCCCACCTTGGCGATGTCGGGCAACGGCCAGGGACTGATCGCCACCGTGGGCAAGGCCATTCCGCTGGTGTTCCTGATCGGGTTGATCGGCGTGTCACTGGTCGGGTACAGCTTCGTCCGCCTCACCCGCCACCTCAATCACGCCGGATCGGCCTACGGGTTGGTGGGCGGAACCATCGGGCCAAGGGCCGGGTTCTTCTCCGGCTTCGCGATGCTCGGGGCCTACGTGGGCTTCGCCATCGGAACCCTCGCCTTGACCGCGGCGTTCGTCAATGCGTTCATCGCCGAACTGCAGCCGGGCAACGACAACCCCTACCAATTACCGTGGCTGGCGGTCGTCGTGGTGGGCGCCGTGATCTCGTTCCTGCTGTCGGGCCGCGACATTCGACTGCTGGCGAAGATCCTCCTGGTGATCGAGGGAGTCGGCATCCTGTCGATGATCGTGCTGGTGGTCGTGATCTTCGCCAAGGGTGGTGCCCCGACCACCGGGATCGACTTCAGCGCGTTCTCGTTCGACGGAGTCTCCCCCTCTGCGGTGCTCAGCGCGGTGGTCGCGGCCTTCCTGTCATGGGCGGGCTTCGAGGCGTGCGCGTCCATGGGTGAGGAGACCGACGATCCCGGCCGCAACATTCCGCGTGCCCTGGCCGGGACGCTGATCCTCACCGGCGTGCTCTTCGTCATCGTGATGTTCGCGCAGGTGGTCGGCTTCGGCACCGACGCGGCAGGACTCGATGCATTCCAGAACTCCGGAAACACGCTCGGGGACTTGGGCAGCAGCTATGTCGGCCAATGGTTCAGCCTGTTGATCATCTTCACCGCGATCGTGTCGGCGTTCGGCTGCCACCTGGCGTGCTCGGCGACCTCCGGCCGGATGCTGTACGCCTTCGCGCGGGACGGCTTCGGCCCGAAGATCATGGCGCACATCCACGAGGGCACCGGCGGCCCTCGCAACGCCACCTGGCTGGTCGTCGGAGTCGCCCTGGTGGTCGACCTCATCTGCGGGGCCTTGGGCTGGCCCGACATGGGTACCGGTAACCCCGCCATCAACACCTATTTCCTGTTCGCCGTCGCGGGTTCGGTGTGCCTGATGGTCTGCTACCTCCTTGTCGAGATCGCGGCAGTGTGGTTCGTGGGCGCACCCAAGTTCGTTCCCGTGCACGGCGGCAAGGGCAAGGTGCTCGGAATCGTGCTCCCGACTCTCGGCGCCGTGGTGATCGCGGTGGTGTTGTGGTTCAACATCAAGGGCGCAGTGACGTGGTCGGATGCCCCGCTGCTCGGATTGTATTGGTGCGTCATCGGTTTGGTGATCGCCATCGCAGCATCACGGATCGCCAAGCGCGTCGGTGAGTCGTTGACCGCCGAGCTGGCGCAGACGGCGCCGGTGCAAGCCGAATGAGTACGCTCTATCAGCGCGACGAGGCTGCGATCGCGGGGATCGAGAAGCTGCGGTTCTTCCCGCTCGAGGTGGTGTCGGGTCACGGCTCGACGCTGGTCACCCCCGACGGTCGAGAACTGCTCGACCTGTCGGCGACGTGGACGGCGAGCGGGCTTGGACACGGCCACCCGGCCGTCGCGGAAGCGGTGAGCCGGGCGGTGCGCAATGCTCCCGGTTCCGGTGGACTGTCCGCGGTGCACCCCGACTCGGTCGGTCTTGCCGAGGACCTTCTGGCGCTGGTGCCCGGTACCGGTGAGCGGAGGGTGTATCTCGGGCACGCGGGCTCCGACGCCAACGACGTGGCGCTGCGTGCCTGCAGGCACGCGACCGGGAAACGCACCGTCATCGCCTTCGAGCACAGCTACCACGGAGGTGTCGGTGTCGCGATGGGCGTCTCCGGCGTGCACGTCGACGCCGGCCTGCCTGCGGACCCGGACGCCGTATTCCTGCCCTTTCCCAACCCCTTTCGCCCCGTCCGTGGCGACGTGCAGGAGGACGTCAGCGCCTGTCTCGACCTCGCCGAGGAACACCTGCGCGGCGGTTCCATCGCCTGCCTGATCGTCGAGCCGATCCTGTCCGACGGCGGCCTGGTCGTGCCGCCCGACGGCTTCCTCGCTCGCCTGCACGAAGTCTGCCGGCGACACGGTGTGCCGATGATCTGCGACGAGGTCAAGATGGGGCTCGGGCGGCCTGGCACGCTGCACGCCTTCGCCCACGATGACGTGGTGCCCGACATCGTCACGTTCGGCAAGGTGCTCGGCGGCGGCCTGCCGCTATCGGCGGCCGTCGGGCCCGCCGAGATCCTCGACAACCCGCCCGCGGCGGCGTTGCTCACCACGGCGGGCAATCCCGTGTGCACCGCGGCGGGCCGTGCGGTCCTGGCCACCATCGTCGGCGATCAGCTGCCGGACCGGGCCGCCAAGGTCGGTGCGCTACTGGCCGACGGGCTGCGGGCGCTGTCAGGCTCACCGGGCTCCGAGCGCATCGGCGACGTCCGCGGACGTGGGCTGGCGATCGGGTTGGAGCTCGTCGACCCCGACACCGGGGAGCGTGATCCACGGCTGGCGGCGCAGGTGGTCTACCGTGCGTGGGAGTTGGGAGCGGTCGTCTACTACGTCGGCGGCAACGTCCTGGAGATCACGCCACCGCTGGTGCTCACCGAAGCCGAGGCGGGCCGGGCGGTCGAGATGATTGGCGCGGCCATCGCCGATGCCGCCGCTGGACGAGTGAACGCCGAGGAGGTGGCGCGGTATGCCGGCTGGTGAACTGCCCTTGGGTGAGTTGGGGGATGTCTTCGCCGGGGTCCGCGACGACGTGCCCGATGCGGTGGCCGACCACCTGCGCGGCATCGCGTTGATCGACCACCACGTTCACGGCAATTTCAACGAGCCCGTCGATCGCGCCGACTTCGAGGCCGCGATCAACGAGGGATCCACCGACCCGGTCCCCAGCTTCATGACCCAGTTCGATTCTCCGATAGGGCTTTCCATCCGACGGTGGTGCGCGCCGCTACTCGGCCTCGAACCGCTCGCCGACGCCGATGCCTACTGGGCGCGACGCAGTGAGTTCTCGCCCGACGAGCTGGCCAGGATCATGCTGCCCGCTGCAGGCGTTGGGCGCTGGGTCGTCGACACGGGATTCAAGGGCGATCTGATCACCACCCCCGAGCAGCTCACCAAGCTCAGCGACGTGCCGTCGTCGGAGATCCTTCGGCTCGAACGCCTCACCGAGGACCTGTTGGAGAACGGGACGTCGCCAGACGACTTCCCCGAGGCCCTCCGCGCGGCACTTCGGGCCGCGGTGGACAACCCGGAAGTGGTCGGTACCAAGACGATTGCGGCCTACCGCATCGGATTCGACGTCGACTGGACCCGACCGTCCGATGCCGACGTGGTCGCGCACGCCCGCGAGTTCAGCGCGCGGCCGCGTCCGCTGCGAGTCGATGATGAGCTACTGATCGCGTTCGCCGTGCACGAGGCTGCCGCGCACGGGCTGCCCATCCAGGTGCACGTCGGCTTCGGTGATCGTGACATGGACCTGCACCGCAGCGATCCGATGCTGCTGCTGCCCCTGCTGCGCACGATGACGCCGGTCCCCGTGCTGCTGTTGCACTGCTACCCGTTCCAGCGTCAGGCAGGCTATCTGGCTCAGGCATTCGATCACGTGAACTTCGATGTGGGGCTGGCGATCAACTACCTCGGTGTGCGCTCGACGGGGTTGGTCGCGGAGGCACTCGAGACGGCGCCGTTCGCCAAGCAGTTGTACTCGTCGGACGCCTTCGGGCCGCCCGAACTGCACGTGCTGGGCTCGGTGCTCTGGCGCCGCGCCATGGGGTTGGTACTCGGTGACTGGGTGAGTGCGGGTGACTGCACCGACGCCGATGCCATCCGGATCGTCGACATGATCGGTGTCCGCAACGCTGCGCGGGTCTACGGGCTTTGAGCCACGACGCCGCACCACTCTTCGACTCGCTGAAGCGATTCGTCGAACGCGGGCAGGCGCCGTTCTACAGCCCGGGCCACAAGGGTGGGCGGACGCTCGACCCGTGGTTCCGGGAGCACCTCGCCGACGTCGATCTGAACAACCTGCCCGATACCGACACCCTGCACTGTCCCGAGGGCCCGATCCTGGAAGCCGAGGCGTTGATCGCCGACGCGTGGGGCGTCGGCAAGAGCTTCATCCTGGTTCAGGGGTCGACGAGCGGGAACATCGCGGTCGCCCTGTCGGCGCTGCGTCCCGGCGAACCGGTTCTGGTGGCACGCAATGCCCACAAGTCCGTGCTCGCCGGTCTGGTGCAGGTCGGTGCCAGGCCGATCTGGCTGGAACCGCGGTGGGACGAAAGATTCGGCGTCGCACACGGTCTGGACGCCAACGTCGTCGCGGGTGCATTCGCCGAGAGCAGCGCAAGGGCACTGTGGGTGCTGCACCCCACCTACTACGGGACCACCGGCGACATCGCGGCCCTTGCCGAGCTGTGCCGCCGTCACGATGCCAAACTGCTCGTCGACGGCGCGCATTCACCGCACTTCACCTTTCACCCCGATCTGCCGGTGCCCGGTGAGAAGTCCGGCGCCGCGGCGACCGTGCATTCGGTGCACAAGATCCTGTCGGGACTCAGCCAGGCGGCGGTGCTTCACATCGATCCCGCACTCCTCGATCCGGCGACCGTGCGTCGCGGGCTTCAGCTGATCCAGACCACCAGCCCGCACTTCGCGATCATGGCGTCGATCGATCTCGCTCGACGACAGATGGTGCTGAACGGACACGAGCTGCTCGACGTCACCCTCGATCGGGCCCGCCGCACCGCCGACCGGCTGGCCGCCATTCCCGGATTGTGCGTGCTGCGTCCCGAACATCTCGCGGGCCAGGGCACCGGGCTGCACCAGCTCGACGAGACCAAACTGCTCATCGGAACCTCAGGCCTGGACATGGAGGCCCGAGACGTCGTCGCACGGCTCAACCGGATCCACGGTGTCCAGCCGGAACTCAGTGGGGCCGGCCACGTCCTGTGCATCACGACGATCGGCAATACCCAGACCGACATGGATCGCCTGGTCGCCGGATTCGCGGAGGTCGCCAAGCATGCGGGCGCGCGGCCCGAAGGCAGCCGTCCGGCGTTGGTGGCCGATCTGCTGGCTGTCCGACCGGAGACGGTGCTGACGCCGCGGGAGGCGTTCTTCGCCAGCGAGGAATCGGTGTGCCTCGCGCAGGCCGCCGGGCGAATCGCGGCCGAGGCCATCACGCCTTACCCGCCGGGCATACCGCTGGTGATGCCGGGGGAGAAGCTCGACGACGACATCCTCGGGCTGCTGATCGCGCTACGAGATGCCGGGAATCCGATCAGCGCCTCAGACCCGACGATGGGGGTGGTGAAGGTCGTGCGTTGAGGTGTGAGACTGACGGTGTCGCCGTTCCCGACCCCGAGGATGACATGCCCGATTCCGATGAGCTCTCCGCTTCGGCGACGCAGGCGGCGGTCGACGTCATCGCGGCGTTCGGCTCGCACGACACGGCGCGCTACTTCGACGGCTTCGCGCCGGAAGCGACGTTCCTCTTCCACGCCGAGCCGGAGCTCCTGCCGTCGCGGGCGGCGTACGAAGCGATGTGGGCAGACTGGGAGCAGGACGGGTTTCGCGTGCTCTCCTGCCGGTCGCTGAACCCACGGCTGCATCTGATCACCGATGACGTCGCGGTGTTCACCCACTCGGTCCGCACCCGCCTGGCCGGTGTCGAGGACGAGCAGCGCGAGCGGGAGACGATCGTCCTTCGGCGTGGGGCGGACGGTCGCTGGCTCGGCGTCCACGAACATCTCTCACTCGACTCGCCGGACGAATGAACGCAGTGGCGCCCCTACGTCGCCCCTTTGGTGGACCGTGCAGCGCCTCTGGTGCACGGTCACCGCAAGGGCTCCCGCGCCGACGGGTGGACGGTGAGTGGATACCCGTGCCGTAGCGCAGCCACCGACAGCGAGGGCGTCACGACGGTCGCCTGCACCACCCCGGCGTCGGCGATCGCGACGGGCTCCACGTAGCCCTCGGGTGTCCACCGATGAAGTGCGCCGTCCCAGACGAGTCGAAGGTCCCCGTCGGCCAGTTCGACGAAGACCCCGTCGGGTAGCGCGGCGATCGGCGCCGTCGAGCGCGGCGCCGACCGAGACGCCTTCAACCGACCGTCGAGCGCCCTCGCTCCGGCGATCGGGTTCTCGTTGTCCACGTTCGCCGCAGCGATGAAGGCGCGGTAATGCGTCCGGCGACACTCGCCACACGGGCGATGACCTGCCGCCAACGCCACGGCCTCGTCGAGAAAGAACAGTTCGGTGTAGGTGCCCTGGCTCATGACCTCGCGCCTGCGCCCGTTGAACTCGAGCAGGCAGATCAGCCACGTGTTCAGGCGCGAGTTCCGGACGATCCGCTGGTTCTCGTCGTGCAGGATCCCGCGATTGCCCATGAAGGTGCCGCGCGCGGTGGTCGCGATGATCTCTCCCGATGGGGTGACCCGATTTCGGAGCGGCACCAGCCGACAGTAGCCGCCACGTGCGACATCAAGATCAAAGTCGGCGTGCGCTTTACGACTTGGTCCCACCGGTTGACGGGTCACCTGTGAGGTAGTTGTGTGGTCTTCACCCGTATGCCGACCGTCAACCGAAGGTTGCCGCTGTGAGCACTGAAGCGAAACCCGACATCATCTAATCCCGCGGCAAAGAACCGAGCACGTCGGCGGAACCCCGTAAGCGCCGCAGGATGGTGCGGGCTCTGCAGACGGGGTCGGGCGGCGTGATTCCCCATCCCGCGCTGGACGTCCCGGTCCACGAGGAGGAGCGGGCGCGCAGTCGGGGCATCGACTGGGTGGTCTTCGGGGTGACCGCGGCCATCGCCGTCGGGTTCTTGGTCTGGGGCTTCCTGAGCACGCCGTCCCTGA
>JAOPWT010000174.1 GCA_025965555.1 Mycobacterium sp. | reverse complement strand
AGGCGTCCGCCTTCACGGTCGTGGTCACGCACGAAGCGGCGACCACTTCGTCGTCGAAGTCCGGTGCCAACGCACCATCGGTGATCAACAGCTCCAGCAGCGAGGTGACGTTCTTGGCGTACAGCTCACTGGCATGCTCGGGCATCGTCGCGGGCAGGTTCAACGGCGAGGCGATCGTCACCCCATGCTTGACCACGGTCTGACCGGGTTCGGTCAGCTCGCAGTTGCCTCCCGTCTCCCCGGCCAGGTCGACCACCACGCTGCCCGCCTTCATGCCCTGCACCGCCGCGGCGGTCACCAACCGCGGCGCCGGGCGTCCCGGCACCAGCGCGGTGGTGATCACCACGTCGAACCTGCTGATCGCCTCCTGCAGTGCGCTCTGCTGGCGGGTGCGTTCCTGCTCGGTCAGCTCCCGGGCATACCCGCCCTCACCGGCGGCGTCGATGCCCAGATCCAACCACTGCGCCCCCACCGAACGAACCTGATCGGCCACCTCCGGTCGCACGTCATACCCGGTGGTCTTGGCACCAAGACGCTTGGCGGTGGCCAACGCCTGCAGCCCGGCGACCCCCACCCCCAAGATCAGCGCACTGGTCGGCTTCACCGTGCCCGCCGCAGTGGTCAACATCGGGAAGAACCGCGTCGACAGCGACGCCGCCAACACCACCGCCTTGTACCCCGCGACATTGGCCTGCGAAGACAACGCATCCATCCCCTGCGCACGAGAAATCCGCGGAATCGCCTCCACCGCGAACCCCTGCACACCGGCATCCCTCAGCGCATCGATCTGATTGACCGCGTTGCGGGGAGCCAGGAACCCGATCAGCGTCTGGCCGCTCTTGAGCTTGGCGACTTCCTCGGTCGACGGGGGGGCCACCTTCACCACCACGTCGGCCGACCAGGCATCGCCGATCGTCGCGCCTGCCGCGGTGTACAGGTCATCAGGCAGCAGCGCTCGTTCGCCTGCGCCCGATTCCACGATCACGTCGACGCCGATCTTCACCAGCGACGCCACCGCCTTGGGCACCAAAGCCACCCGCCGCTCGTCGGCGCCTGACTCGGCGACCACACCAACCGTCGTTTTCTCAGTCATGTCTACTTCCCCCGCCGGATCACCCGCGGTGTGATTTGAACTCAGACACCCTAACTGGTACGGCCGGTCGCGAACGATTCACCTCTGGTGCATCGATACAGTTCAGCGGCAGTCGAAACTAGGAGTTGCAACCATGACGGTCGACCGGATACTGCCGACGGAAGATGCCACCGAGCTCATCGCGCTGACCCGCGATGTCGCCGATAAGGTGCTGGATCCGATCGTCGACGAGCACGAGCGCACCGAAACCTACCCCGATGGCGTGTTCGCACAACTCGGCGCCGCGGGGCTGCTGAGCCTGCCGCAACCCGAGGAGTGGGGTGGCGGTGGCCAGCCGTACGAGGTCTACCTGCAGGTGCTCGAGGAGATCGCCGCCCGCTGGGCGGCCGTCGCCGTCGCGGTCAGCGTGCACAGTCTGTCGTCGCACCCGCTGCTGGCGTTCGGCACCGAGGAGCAGAAGCAGCGGTGGCTGCCCGAGATGCTGTCGGGCGAGCGGATCGGCGCGTACAGCCTGTCGGAGCCCCAGGCCGGTTCGGATGCGGCGGCATTGCGGTGCACCGCCACCGTCAATGATGCGGGCTACGTCATCAACGGATCCAAGTCGTGGATCACCCACGGCGGGGTCGCAGACTTCTACACGTTGTTCGCGCGCACCGGCGAGGGCTCGCGTTCCCGGGGAGGCGGTGGGAGCATCAGCTGCTTTCTGGTGCCCGGCGATCTGCCCGGGCTGTCGTTCGGCAAGCCCGAGGAGAAGATGGGGCTCGCGGCCGTCCCGACCACCTCGGCGTTCTACGATAACGCCCAGATCGAGGCGGATCGCCGCATCGGCGCAGAGGGACAGGGTTTGCAGATCGCGTTCAGCGCGCTGGATTCCGGTCGACTGGGCATCGCCGCCGTCGCGACGGGCATCGCCCAGGCGGCACTGGACGATGCGTGCCGCTACGCCAACGAGCGAACGACGTTCGGGCGCAAGATCATCGACCATCAGGGACTCGGCTTCCTGCTGGCCGACATGGCTGCCGCAGTGGGCAGCGCCAGGGCCACCTACCTCGACGCCGCGCGGCGACGTGACCTCGGCCGGCCGTACTCGACGCAGGCCAGCGTGGCGAAGTTGGTGTGCACCGACGCGGCGATGAAGGTCACCACCGACGCGGTGCAGGTGTTCGGCGGCGCGGGCTACACCCGCGACTACCGCGTCGAGCGCTACATGCGCGAGGCCAAGATCACGCAGATCTTCGAGGGCACCAACCAGATTCAGCGCCTTGTCATCGCACGCAGCCTGTCGAGCTGAGCCGACGAGAACACCGCTGCGACGTCGATGAAGCTGCGGCTCAACGACTTCGGCGGTGTTCCAGTCGCTCGCGCTGTGGCACCAGCGTCGGGTGCCGGGCGCCCCACGTCCGCGAAACCACGGGTTCAGTCACGCACGCGTGAGGCCGCGAAGTCGGGCATCGTGTCGATGCCGAACCGTTGCCGCAGAACGCGGGAGGCGGCGTGTACGCCGCACATCCCGTGGACTCCCGGCCCCGGTGGCGTGGAGGCCGAACACAGGTAGACGTTGCCGAGGGGGGTGCGGTAGGGATCCCAGCGCGGTACCGGCCTGGCCGCGATCCGGTACATCGAGACCTGGCCCGCCGCGATGTCTCCGCCGACGTAATTGGCGTTGTGACGCGACAACTCGGCGGCGGGGATGCATCTCGATCCGATGACGACATCGCGGAAGCCCGGCGCGAAGCGCTCGATCTGCTTTGTCACCACCTCGGTCATGTCCCTAGTGGAGCCGTTGGGCACGTGGGCGTAGCTCCACAACGGAAGTTCACCGCCGCGTCCCTTCCGGCTGTCGTCGACCACGGTGGGTTGGCTGACGAGGGTCATCGGTGTGTCGCTGTGCTGACCCGCCGCCGTCCGTCCCTCGGCCTCCGCCATCTGGCCGCGGTCCCCGCCGACGTGCACCGTGCCCGCTCCAGCGAGCCGCGCATCGGCCCACGGCACCGGTGCCGAGAGCGTGAAATCGACTTTGGCAGAACCGCTTCCAGGCTTGAATCGATCCAACGCGCGTCGGTAACGCGCCGGCAGGCGGTGGCCGAAGACGTGCTCGAGGGTCCACGGGTTCGTGTCGAACAGGTAAGCGCGGGCAGGCGGCAGTTGCGCGCCGTCGGTGATGGGCCTGTCACAGGTGAGCACTCCGCCGCGCGCAGTGAACTCCCCGAGCAGGAAGTCGGTGATGGATTGACTTCCTCCGATCGGGATGGGCCACCCGTGGCTGTGGGCCAGCGTGCCCAAGAGCAGCGCCGTGGCCGCACCTGCCAGCGAGGGGATCGTCGTGTTGGCGTGGGCCGCCACTCCGGTGATGAGCGCCCCGGTGATGGGCGCTTCCGTCAGCCGATCCCACATCGGGGTGCCGACTTCGAGGATTCGCGCTC
>JAOPWT010000354.1 GCA_025965555.1 Mycobacterium sp. | reverse complement strand
GCCATCGCCATGGCCGGACTGGTGATGGACCACGTGTACAACGCTCGCATCTGCGAGGCTTCCCGACTGGCATCGGAGGCTGTGGCCCTCGTCGAATCGGTCGGCGATCCGAACCTGACGGTGGGCCTGTCCGTGCCAGTGATCTACGCCAAGATTGAAAGCGCCGAGTGGTCTGACGTGCTGCTGTGGTCGCAGACCGTCATCGACCTCGCCGACGGTGACCCGTTCAAGGGCAATCTCATCGTGGGGTCGCCGTTGGCGGTCGCCTTCACGACGCGGGCGATCGCCCGCTACTGCACGGGTCGGCCCGGATGGCGCGACGACCAGCGCCGCAGCCTGGCGATGGCCCGCAACGCCGACCCCGTGTCCTACGCTGCGGTCGTCAGTTTCATCTATTTCCTGGGGATTCCGAATGGTGTACTGCAGCCTGATGATTCGGCGATATGCGAGATCGAGGACTACCTGCGGACTGCCGAAAGTTCCGGTGACGATCTCGCCGTGGCCAACGCCCGGATGACGTTGGGCCTTGCTCTGGTGCACCGCGGCACTCTCGCCGAGCAGGACCAAGGACAGAAGCTCCTGGTCGAGGTCAGCGAGCTATTCGTACGCCGGGGGCACAATCTGGGCGAGTTGCCGATCGTCAACGTGTACGTGGCACGCGAACGTGCTCGGCGCGGAGATCGCGACGGGGCCATACCGCTCATGCGCGCTGCCGTCGACGATCTGTTCCGTGAGGGACGGCTGCTGGTGTGGGGCGTTGCCGCCACGGGTGTGCTCGTGGAGACCCTGCTGGATCGCAACCTCGACGGCGATCGGGCCGAGGCCCTTGCCGCGATCGAGCGGTTGGCGGCCGCGCCCACCGACGACGGCTTCGCGGTGCGAGAGATTTGGCTGCTGCGGCTGCGAGCTCAGGTGGCGAGGGCGCGCGGTAACGACATGGTCTACCGGGACGTGGTGAGTCGTTACCGCGAAATGGCGGGATCGCTTGGCTTCGAGGGACATATCGCCTGGGTGCCGACGATGACCGAGGGCGCGGCGACATATGGCCGTTGAGGCCCAGCATGAGCTGAGCCGGTCACCCTGCTGTTCAAGGATGACGACGGCGTACTGGTCGAACCAGAATCGACGGGCTACTTTCCGCCCTTCTTCACCTTGCCCACCTGCTTGCGCAACCCGTCGGTGGCGGTCTCCATGCCACCCTTGAGGGTTCGCTTGAGCAGGAAGCCCGGCATCGGGATGGAGAGGTCGATCGACATGTCGAACTTGACTCGGGTCTTCTCGCCGTCCGTGTCGCCCAACGGCGTCAGCGTGTAACCGGCGTCCTGCGCCTTCAGCTGGCCGGAGGACACCAGCGTCCAACTAACGCTGCTGTCGGTCCAGGTGTACTCGATGACCATCTTGTCGGTCAGACCCGCGGCCTTGACCGTCATCTCGACCTGCTTCGGCCGTTCGTCGGGGTAGCGCTCCAGGATCACGGCCTTCTGGTATTGCGGTGACCAGTCAGGCGTCGCCTCGACGTCGGCGATGACGTCCAGGATCTCTGCGGGGGTTGCTTCGATGACCACTTCACGCGAATCACTGGTTGCCATGCCCGCGACCTTAGCCAGCGCAGGAGGTCAGTTGACGGCTTTCGGCACGCGCCGTCCACGCCGGAGTGGAAGCATCTCCCCCGTGACCACCGAGAGTGCGCAGACCATCGCCCATCCGGCCGCGGGCGCTCGCCCGAGCCGTCGCGAGGAGGATGCGCTTGCACCCCACGTCATCGTCCTGTTCGGCGCGACGGGCGATCTCGCCAAGCGCAAGCTGTTGCCCGGCATGGCCTACCTCGTCCAGTCCTCGCTGGCCCCCAAGATCCGGGTGGTGGGCACGTCGTTGGAGGACTTCACCGACGACGAGTTCCGGAAGTTGACGAAGGAGGCCGTCGACGCCTTCGGCACGCACAAGCTCACCGACGAGCAGTGGGCGCACTTCGCCAGTCGCATCTCCTACGTTCCACAGGGCGCAGGCCCCGAGGCGTTGGCTGCGGCGGTGGCGGCCGCGGAGAGCGAGCTCGGGCCGCAAGCCCGTCGGCTGCACTACCTTTCGGTTCCTCCGAAGGCCGCACGGGCCGTCATCACGATGCTGAAGGACGCGAACCTGGTAGGCCGGTCGCGGGTCGTGATGGAGAAGCCGTTCGGCACCGACCTCGCCAGCGCCATCGAGCTCAACGACTTCGTGCACGAGACCTTCCGCGAGCGGCAGATCTTCCGCATCGACCACTTCCTCGGCAAGGAGGCCGCGCAGAACATCCTGGCGTTCCGCTTCGCCAACGGTCTGTTCGAGCCGATCTGGAACCGCAACTTCATCGACCACATCCAGATCGACATTCCCGAGACGCTCGGGCTGGACCAGCGGGCGAACTTCTACGAGAGCACCGGCGCCTACAAGGACATGGTGGTCACCCACCTTCTCCAGGTGATGGCGTTCGTGGTGATGGAGCCGCCGACCGCGCTGGAACCCCGAGCCATCAGCGAGGAGAAGAACAAGGTCTTCCGCTCCATGCTGCCCGTCCATTGCAATGAGGTGGTCCGCGGCCAGTACGCCGGCTACCGCGCCGAGAAGGGCGTGGCACGGGATTCGGATACCGAGACCTTCATCGCGCTGAAGGTCGGCATCGACAACTGGCGCTGGGCCGGGGTGCCGATCTACCTGCGCACCGGCAAGAAGATGGCCGAGGGCATGCGGATCATCTCGATCGCCTTCAAGGAGGCGCCGCGCACCATGTTCCCGGCAGGCTCCGGCGTCGGTTCGCAGGGGCCCGACCACCTCACGTTCGACCTCGCCGACGCCTCCAAGGTCTCGCTGTCGTTCTACGGCAAGCGACCGGGGCCCGGCATGAAGCTCGACAAGATGTCCATGCAGTTCTCCACCCAGGAGACCGAATCGCTTGGCGATGTGCTCGAGGCCTACGAGCGGCTGATCCTGGACGCCATGCGAGGGGACCACACCCTGTTCACCACCGCCGAGGGCATCGAATCCCTTTGGGAGCGTTCGACTCAACTGCTGGAGGACCCACCGCCCGTCAAGTCCTACCAACCGGGCACCTGGGGGCCGAACGCCATCCACCAATTGATCGCGCCCAACGCTTGGCGGTTGCCGTTCGAGCGGGCCTGGCGCGAGAAGAAGTAGGCTCGCGACCATGACCGATGCGGTAGATCCCAGCATCCCGCCCAGCGGAACGGGCTGCGTGGAATGCGATGCGGTCGGTGGGTGGTGGGTGCACCTGCGCCGCTGCACGGCGTGCGGGCACATCGGCTGCTGTGACGACTCGCTCGCCCGGCACGCCTCGGCGCACTGGCGCGACGCGGGGCATCCGATCATCCGCTCGTTCGAGCCAGGCGAGGACTGGTTCTGGAACTTCGACACCAACGAGTACTACGACGGGCCGGAACTCGCTCCGCCGGAGTGTCATCCGGTCGACCAGCCAGCGCCGGGACCGAGTGAGCGCGTGCCCAAGGACTGGATGACCCAGTTGCAGCGTCGGGGCGATTGACCTTCTGTGGTGAAGGCAGGGGGCGACAGCACACTCACCGTCGTCATCGCGTTCGGTGCCAACCTGGCGGTGGCGGCCGCGAAGACCTTCGCCGCCGTCGTGTCCGGTTCGGCGTCGATGAGCGCAGAGGCTGCGCACTCGTGGGCGGACACCGGCAACGAGGTGTTCCTGCTCGTCGCGAATCGGCGCAGTGCCCGCGCGGCCGATGACGAGCGGCCCCTTGGCTACGGCCGTGAGGCCTACGTCTGGTCACTGCTCGCGGCAGTCGGACTGTTCGTGGTCGGTGCGGTCCTGTCCATCTGGCGGGGCGTCACCGAACTGCTC
Organism: Mycobacterium sp.; assembly: GCA_025965555.1. Classification (GTDB taxonomy): domain Bacteria; phylum Actinomycetota; class Actinomycetes; order Mycobacteriales; family Mycobacteriaceae; genus Mycobacterium. Next base: position 4,542 of record JAOPWT010000354.1, on the reverse strand, counting down.
CACGGCACGGAGGGGGCCGAGGACTATCGATTGGCCTATGTGGTTCTCGCGGTCGCCTTCGTTCTGGAGGGCACGTCCTTGGCGCAGGCGGTACGTCAACTCAGTACGGGTGCAAGGGAATTCGAGAGCCGCGTCTTCGAGTATGCAATGGAGACCTCGGATCCGACGGTGCGAGCGGTGTTCGCCGAGGACTTCGCCGCGCTGATCGGCATCGCGATCGCCTTCGTGGGCATCTTGCTGCATCAACTCACTGGCGACGTGGTGTGGGACGCAGCGGGCTCCATCCTGGTCGGTGTCCTCCTCGGAGTCGTTGCCGTCATCCTGATCAACCGGAATCGGATCTTCCTCACCGGACAAGGGGGCTCACCCCGCATTCACCAGGCGCTCGTTGCGCGTCTGGCGGCCTTCCCCGAGGTGGCCGAGGTGCGCTTCCTGCGCTCCGAGTTCATCGGGCCCAAGCAACTGTTCGTGATCGCCAGCGTGGATCTGGTGGGTGACAGCGTGGAGTCCTCGATCGCCAAGACGCTGCGGACACTCGAGAAGCGACTTGAAGAGGACCGGTACGTGAGAGAGGCCGTGCTGACGGTTTCCGAACCCGACGACGGGGGTAAGACCGTCTAGGTGAGTGGTAAAGAGCCCAAGACGAGCGAGTCGGACTCCGGCCCCGAGGGTGGCGAGGACGTTCAGAGCGACCCGGCGAAGGGTGCCGACGACAGGACGGACTGGTCCGACGAGGGTGGCGCGACCCCGACGGGCCCCGCCGACGACTAACGGGCGTCCGCCAGCGCCTGCACGGCGGCATTGTAGCCGGGGATGAACGTGATGCCCGGGCCGCCGTGGCAGCCTGCGCTCGCCAGGTACAGCCCTTCGATCGGGATGGGCTGACCGGTGAATCCCCTTGGCCCGGGCCGATTCGGCCCCATTTGCTCGGGGTGGATCAGGCCGTGGCAATAGTCGCCGCCCGGCGCGCCGAACATCGTGCCCATGTGACGCGGCGTGAACGTGGTGTGCCGGATGATCTTCGACTCGAAGTCGGGCGCGACGCGGGTGATCTTCTCGATGACACGCCGACCCATCTCGACCTTGAGGTCGCCGTAGGACGCATGCTGGTAGTCGATCGGAAACCACATCGAGAACGCCGACACCGCATGCTTGCCATCGGGGGCCAGGTCCCGGTCGTGCACCGACGGGAACTGCATTGCGATCGCAGGGTCGGCGGGCACGATCCCGTGGCGGCTGTCCTCCCACTGCTGCTGCAGTTCCTCGGGCGTGCTGAAAAGTCCGATGGCCGATTGCATCTCGGGGTCGTTGAGTTGCGCGTACGGATCGGCGAAGGTGGGCATCCCGTCGAGTGCGAAGTGCATCTGGAGGTAGCTTCCGCGGTGGTCCACGCGGGCGAACCGATCGCGGACCTCCGATGGCACCACGTTCGGGTCGATCAGCTTGGTGACCGTGAGGTCGGGGGCCAGACCCGAGACCACGATGGCCGCGTCGACCGTCGAGCCGTCCTCCAGCCGCACACCGGTGACCCGACCGTCGGCAACCAGGATCTCCTCGACCTTGCTGCGCAGCCGCAGCTCACCACCGTCGATCTCCAACATCTCGACGAGATGCGCTGTGAGGGAACCGATTCCGCCGCGTAGCTTCTTCATCAACTTGGCGTTCTCGTCCGGGATCGCCAGCCCGAACGCCAATGCCGCCGCGCTACCGGGGGTGGCAGGCCCGCGGTAGGTGGTGTTGACGGCGAGGAACGAGAGCATTCCCCGCAGGGCCCCGTGTTTCTCGACGTCGGGGAGGTACCGGTCGAGCACGTCGGTGACGGACCGAAACAGCATGTCGGTGATCGCCGATCGCTCGAATTCGTTCTGCGCGCAGGCATACATCTCGTCGATCGTCTTGGGTGGCGCGCCCGCATCGAACCGACCCAGTGCGCGCGTCGGGCCCTGGCTCCACGCCATCAGGCCCGCCATGCCGTTGACGGCCTCGGCGCCGTGCACGTCGTTGAGGTGGGTGAGCAGCTTCATCGGATCGGTGTAGTAGACGACGGGCTCGTCACCGATGCCCAGAAGCGACACCGACATGACATCGAGGTCGACGGTCGGCAGCTCGTCGAGCCCGAGTTCGTCGCTGACCTTCGCGGACGTCGGGAACTGTAGCGACCCGGCGATCTCGAACCTGTACCCGTCGAAAAGCTCTACGGTCGAGGCCATTCCGCCGGCGTACCGCTTCGAGTCCAGACACAGCGTGCGGACGCCGCCCTTCTGCAGAACGGCTGCCGCGGCAAGGCCGTTGTGACCCGCACCGATGACAATCGCGTCGAACTCCGCCATCGTCCGAGGCTGGCACGACGTCCAAGTTTTGTCAATAATGACGAAACTTGGTCATTTCTCGTCGCTGATGCCCGCCGCTACCGTCTCGAGTGCCGTGCGGCACAACCGGGCCAGTTCTGGCAGCGACCGCTCGTCGCTGAGCATCCAGACCTCCATCGCGCCGAAGACCGCCGCGGCGATGCAGCGCGCGGTGACGGTCACCCGCAGCCGGCCGTCGGTGCCGGGGCCGGGTGGTTCGTCTCGGGTGAGGTATTCCTCGAGCGCCTCGGCAAAGTCCGCCTCGACCTGTCGGATGTGGCGCACGATGCGCCCGGCGTCGAGCTCCTGCGCCCGCAGTTCCGCGATCTTCGGCATGGCCGCGACGTCGTAGGGCGCCGCGAGTATCGCCGAGTGCACCGAGTCGATCAGCGATTCGTCGGACGACCTGACGGCCAGCGCCGTACGAAACCACTGAAGTCCGGCGTCGTAGTCGGCGAAGAGGAGATCGTGCTTGGACGTGAAGTGTCGGTAGAACGTCCGCAGCGAGACGCCTGCGTCCGTGGCGATCTGTTCGGCGGAGGTCTCCTCCACCCCCTGAGCCAGGAATCGCACCAGGGCGGCCTGGCGCAGCGCGTCACGGGTGCGTTCGCTGCGCGCCGTCTGCGCAGGTCGGACCATCTGGGTAAGTTACCCTGCCTGCACCGCCGCGACGAGTTGCGCTTGCACCACGAAATTCTGGTCGGTCGTGGTGTTTCCCGGCCCGAGCAGACAGGTGACCAGAATCAGGCGCCCCGGGACCCAGTCGAGCACCTCGTGCGAGGCCTGAATCTCGCCGAACTTGGCGTAGTTCACCGTGTGTTCGACCCGATACGTGAGCCGCCCCGACGGCGTCGTCAGCTCGATGGCGTCCCCCGCCTTGACCTCCGCCAGCCCGTTGAACACCGCGCGGCCGCCAGTCCACGAATGTCCGATGATGAAAACTGTTCCGTCCGAATCGGTTCCGGGCTTCGCGCGACAGCCGACCCAGTAGGCGTCGTTCATCGTCGGGGGTTTGAGCACGGGGCGAGCCGATTCGTGCATGACGCCGACGGGCGCCGTCAGTCCCAGCGCGGGTATCGACATCGACGACGGCACCGCGCTGACGACCAACGGCATCGGCGTACCGGGAAGTGGTGCAACCGCGACGCCGGACGTGCGGGTCAGCGACGTCGGCGATGCTTGAGTGCCTACCTCCGCCCGTGGCGCAGCGTCACATGCTCCAGCGACGAGCGCGATGAGAAGGAGCGACGCCCCGGTGCCGAGCCTGCCCGGCCATCGAACGTTCCGCACGCCGCCTCCAGAAGACGAAACCGCTGCCCGCAGAAAGGATCATCGCGGCCAGGAGCATCGTCACGGACTGGTTCGACTGCCTGGATTGACCCCAGGCCGCATGGACTTGACCGTCGGCGAGTCCCGTCAGGAAGGTGAGCCCGTCGTCATACGACGCTTGCACGTAGGCCGGTGAGCCTGCCGATGCTCCCCCACCGACCAGCGGAGCGCCTCCGCCCGCGAGCAACAGAGGTGCACCGCCACCACCGCCGCCACCTGTCGGCCCGCCCGTGATGGGCGGCGGGATGACGATCGGCGGGAACGTGAGTGGAGGAACGGTGATCGGTGGAAGCCCGCCGCCACCGCCGAGGGTCGGCGGGTCGGGCAGGTTCACCGTCGGCAAGCTCAGCGATGACATCGAGACACTGACGTCGACCATCCCCAGCACCGACAGGTCGAGCCCAAGCCCGACTCCGGCGCCTGCGCCGCACCCCTTCTTCTTCCAATGCTTGTATTCGTGGTCGTCGTCGCCAGGCCCGCGCCCGCCCCATCCCAGACCACCGGCTCCACCTGGATCGCGCGGTCCACCGGGACCCCGCGGGCCTCCTGGTCCATGCCCGGTCCAATCCTTGCAACCGCAGTTGTGCTGATCATCAGGATTCTGGGCGCCGCCGCCGGCACCGGCACCGGCGCCTCCTGCCGCGCCGGCACCGAACCTTATGGTGATCGGTCCCAGTGGGATCACACCCCCGACCACGACGGGCGGAACGACGACAGCCTGCGCGGCTGCGACGGCGGGGTCGACCTGCGTCTGCTCGACGGGTGCGGCGCTGACGCGGGCGGTGGGGGCGGGGGCGGGCGTTGCGGCAGACGTCGGCGTGCCGGACCGCACGATCGCCCCTCCCGATGCACTGACGATCCCTGT
>JAOPWT010000331.1 GCA_025965555.1 Mycobacterium sp. | reverse complement strand
AGGCCGAAGAGTTCTAAGACCCTGAGCGTGACGTAGGCGGCGGCAAGCAGAACGAGAAGCCGCCATGCCCACGCCGCGGACGCACGCACCATGGGACTGACCCAACTTTCGGCGTGGTCCGCGGCGGGAGGCACGGCGGCGCTAGTGCGCTAGAACCAGACTTTTCGGCCACCGACCGGGCGGCCAATTGCGCCGAGTACCCACAGCACGACGCCGACCACCACGAGGATGCCACCGATGGTGTAGAGGATCGAGATACCTGCGAAGTAACCGATCAACAGAAGGATGATGCCCAGGACGATCATGCTCATTCCGATCCGTAGAAGCGAGTGAAACTGTCGGAGAAGGAATTACCCGATTCGTAAATTCCAAACCCCGAAAGCCTCACGAGTTTCTAATAAAGAACTTTTCGCATGTTGTCCTCGGCGTAGTACTCGTCGAGCTGCTCGTCGCTCAGATCAGGCTTGATGGCCTTGGCCAGCCACGCGACGCTGGGCACCGCGGTGGGGTCCCAAGTCTGCGGATTCCACGCGTCGGATCTCAGAAAAGCCTTCGCGCAGTGGAAGAAGACCTCGTCGACGTCGATCTCCAGCGCGAGGATCGGCCGCTTGCCGCCGACGATCATCTCGTCGAAGTATGGCGCGTCGGCCATGATCCTGGCGGTCCCGTTGATCCGCAGCGTGTCACCACGACCGGGGATCAGGAACACGGTGCCAACCCGCGGTCGCTGCAGCACGTTGACGTAGCCGTCGACGCGCTTGTTGCCCGGACGTTCGGGGATCGCGATCGTGGTGTCGTCGATGATGTGGACGAAGCCGGGCGGGTCGCCCTTGGGGGAGACGTCCACCCGGCCCTCCGCGTCGGTGGTGGCGATGAAGCCGAGCGGCGAATGGGCCAGCCAATCCTGCTGCGCTTCCGACAGCCGGTCCTTCACCTTGTTGGCGACGGCCTGGATGGGATGGCCGACGATCGCGCGCAGATCGTCGACGGTCGTGACGTGGCGAGGCATGGCTCCATCATGCGCCGGTGTCGAATCGGGTGGCGAGCTCTTTTCGGTCGAGCTTTCCGATGCCGCGGCGGGGCAGTTCGTCGACGGCGTGCACCTCCCGCGGGGCTGCCGTGGCATCCAGCGTCTGTTCGACGTGCGTGCGCAGCTCGGCGACCGTCGGCGCATCGGCGCCGGGCGTGAGGACCACTGCGGCGGCAACCCGTTGGCCAAGCCGTTCGTCGCTCACCCCGAACACCGCGCAGTCGGCAATGGCGGGGTGCGTCGCCAGTGCCGCTTCGACGAGTTGCGGCAGAACGGTCAGCCCACCCGTGCCGATGGCATCGTCGATGCGCCCGAGGATCCGAAGGACGCCCGAGTCATCAACGGCCCCAACGTCATCGGTGTGAAACCAGCCACGCTCCGCAAACGGATCTGGAACCGTTGGATGTCGGTATCCCTTGGCAAGGGTCGCACCGCCGAGCACCACTCGGCCGTCGTCGATGCGCACGCGCACTCCGTCGAGGGGGACGCCGTCGTACACGCAGCCGCCTGCCGTCTCGCTCATGCCGTAGGTGCGCACCACCCGGATGCCTGCGGCGGCGGCGCCGTCGCCGATCGCCGCGGGCATCGGGCCACCGCCGATGAGGACGGCGTCCAGTTCCGCCAGCGCCGCCGTGGCAGCTGGATCGCCGAGTGCCTTGGCCAGCTGGACCGCGACCAACGACGCGTACCGCGGCCCGGTACCCAATGCCTCGACCGCAGAGGGCAATTCAGCGACGTCGAAACGCGGGTCGATGGCGACGGGCACGGTGCCCGCCAGCAGGCTGCGCACCATCACCTGCAGCCCGGCGACGTGATGGGCAGGCAATGCGAGCAGCCAGCTGCCGGGACCGCCGATCCTGTCGTGGGCGGCCGACGCGCTGGCGATCAGGGCGGGCGCAGTGAGCATGGCGCCCTTGGGGACTCCCGTCGTGCCCGACGTCGAAACCACGACGGCGACGTCGTCGTCGATGTCCTCGCCGATGCCCAGCGACGACGTCAGCAGTTCGGCGGACCGGACGTCCGCGGGCACCGGCAGAATCGCTGATTCGCGTCCATCCAGGACGCCCTCCAGCACCGCCAATAGCGGCTCGGGGGACGGGATCAGCGGGATGACGACCGCGCGCAGGGGGGCTATGCGGATTCCTCGTCTTCGCGCGGGTCGTCGAGTGGCCAGCCCTTGGCGGCCAGTCGTTCACGGACCCGCTCAACGTCCTCCACCCGAGGGAGTTCGTCGGTGGTCTGGGTGATCAGCACCCCGATGTCGATGTGGTCGAACTCGCCGCGGTCCATCAGGTCCTGGGCGACCGCCTTGACTTCCTCGCCGGAGAGGCGCCTGGTCAGCAAGGCCATCAGCGGCACGCGGTCGGGGCCGGGCACGCCTTCGGGGTACCCAGCGTTCAGCCACGCCACGATCTTGGCGAGAAATGTGTTCACGGCGTCAACTCTCCTTGCGGCCGCGGCGGGGTCACGGCAGCGTCGATGGATCGATGGTAGCGGCGTAGCCGGTCAGAGGGCGGCCCGGCATTGCGTCGGGGGTTGATACTTCGGCTTGGCAGGCGAACGCGCCTCGCTCGCGAGATGAACAGTGGATGAACAGCTCACAGGAAACGCAAAAGCGCCAGGTGAGACACGCGAATTGAGGGCCTACCGGCTGGTCAAAACGGATTGCGAAGCCCCACAATCTAGCCATGACCACAGAGATGATCATCCTGGTGTTGTTGATTGCCACGGCGCTGGCATTCGACTTCACCAATGGGTTCCACGACACCGGAAACGCCATGGCGACGTCGATCGCCACCGGTGCGCTGAAGCCCAAGACCGCCGTGCTGCTGGCCGGCGTCCTGAACCTGGTCGGCGCCTTCCTCTCCGTCGAGGTCGCCGTCACCGTGACCACGTCGGTGCTGAAGATCCAGGACAGCAAGACCGGCGCCCTGGTCCCGTCGATCAACGCATCGACCGGCCTCACCATCATCTTCGCCGGCCTCATCGGCGGCATCCTCTGGAACCTGCTGACCTGGTTGTTCGGCATTCCCTCCAGCTCGTCGCACGCCCTGTTCGGCGGGCTCATCGGTGCAGGCATCGCGGCGATCGGTCTGGCCGGCGTCAACTGGCCCGGCGTCATCAGCAAGGTTCTGGTCCCCGCCATCGCCGCCCCGTTCATCGCCGGACTGGTGGCCGCGTGCGGCACCTGGCTCGTCTACCGCATCACCCGCAAGGTCGCGAAGAAGCGTCGCGAGGACGGCTTCCGCTGGGGCCAGATCGCAACCGCATCGCTGGTGGCGCTCTCGCACGGCACCAATGACGCGCAGAAGACCATGGGCGTGATCGCGCTGGCGCTCATCACCACCGGTCACCTGACCGGTGACGTGAAGAAGGACGGCCTGCCGTTCTGGATCATCCTGTCCTGCGCACTGGCCATCGGCCTTGGCACCTACATCGGTGGTTGGCGGGTCATCCGCACCCTTGGCAAGGGCCTCGTCGAGATCGAGTCGCCCCAGGGCCTGGCCGCCGAGGCCTCGTCCGCGGCGATCATCCTGAGCTCCAGCGCGGCGGGCATGGCGCTGTCGACCACCCACGTCGCGACGGGCTCGATCCTGGGTAGCGGCGTTGGCAAGCCGGGCGCCCAGGTGCGCTGGGCAGTTGCGGGCCGCATGGCCCTGGCCTGGCTGGTCACCCTTCCCGCCGCGGCCCTCGTCGGTGCGATCGCCTTCTGGATCTCGCACCTGGTCGCCGGTGCCACCACGCAGCTGGTGGGCGATGGCCTGATCTTCCTCATCCTGGTCGCACTGTCGGGCTACATGTGGTGGCGCGCGCAGCAGCAGAAGGTCGACAGCAAGAACGTCAACGCAGATTGGGACGACTCGACCAACTCGGTGGTTCCCGCCGACGCCCGCGAGGCCGTGACCGAGTCCCCCAAGGCCGCGGTCTGATCCGGGCCACCAGCCAACCAACGCAAAGGAATCACTGAATGACTACCTATGTGATACCGCTTCTCACGGTGCTCGTCGTGGGCCTGGTACTCGGAGCTGGCCTGCCCGCCGTCTTCGCGTTCGGACTGGTGTCGTACTCGTCGGGTGCCGGTGGCACCGGGGCCGACGGCTCGGTGCAGGCGCCCAACCCCGCCCTGAAGTTCCTCGGTATGGCGCTGTTCGTGCTCGTCGGGTTCGTGATCGTCGTGGCGATCCTCTGGATCACCCGGTCCACGATCATCCACCACACCGGTTTCGACCCCTTCTTCGGATTCAAGAAGTGAGCTGACTGAACATGGCCGAGAACAAGAACGTCATCGAAAACGTGATCAACTGGCTGCACGCGGGCTACCCGGAGGGCGTCCCCCCGAAGGACTACTTCCCGCTCCTTGCCCTGTTGAAGCGCTCGCTGTCCGAGGAGGAAGTCATCAGGGCAGCGCAGTCGGTGCTCAGGTCGGCCGATAGCGACACGGTCACCGAGGACGAGATCCGCAGGGCCGTCGAGTCCGTGAACGGGCAGCAGCCCAACCCCGAGGAGATCCACCAGGTCGCCTCGCGGTTGGCTTCGGTCGGCTGGCCGCTGGCGACCTCCGCACCCTGAAAGACGTTGCCACGTCTACGTTCTGGAGTCGCGGCGCAACGGGTGGGTGTCGGGCACCTGGACGAAGATCAGGGTCACGCCGTCCGGGTCGGTGACGTGCATTTCGTGCAGGCCCCACGGCTCTTGGGTGGCGGCGCGCGCGATCGTCACGCCCCGCTGCTCGAGCTCGGTCTGCGTGGCGTAGACGTCGCGCACCTGAAGCCACAGCGCGCCGGGAAACGGCGGCGCCTCATGCGATCTCTCGCCGTGGCCGGCGATCTCGATGAGTGACTGGCCTGCGTAGAACACCGTGCCCGCGCCGTAGTCACGGGCGATGGCGAGACCGATGTCGTCGCGGTAGAAGATCAACGACCGCTGGTAGTCGGCTGGCCGGAACAACACCCGACTGGCCAGGATCTCCATGCGTCGGTTCTAACACACCCCCCTCGCCGAAATAGCATTCCCTGCCGCTAAACGGTCGGCTTGACGACAGGGAATGCTATTTCGGCGCAAAGGGGGGCGTCAGCTCGAGGGCTGGACGTGCTGACGCTTCATGACGGCGTCCACCGCGGCGGGTGCGAAACTGTTCACGGCGTGGGCGGTGACGGCCATTCGCGGGGCGATGCGCACCGGTCTGCGTCGGACGGCGGTGACCATCCAGTCCGCCGCCTCGTCGGCCGACAGGCCGGGCAGCCCGTCATATGCCCGCGTCGGTGCGATCATCGGCGTCTTGACCAGCGGGTAGAACAGCGTCGTCGAGTTCACCCCGTCCGCGCCCCATTCGGTCTCGACGACGCGGCTGACGGCGGTCAGCGCCGCCTTCGAGGCGTTGTAGACGGCGAACAGTGGCGACGACTCGCTCAGCACACCCCACGTCGAGACGTTCACGATGTGCCCGTCGCGCCGCTCCCGCATACCTGGCGCGAAGCCGCGGATCAGCCGAAGCGGTGAGTAGTAGTTCAACTGCATCGTCCGCTCGACGTCATGCCAGCGCTCCAGCGATTCGGCCAGCGGCCGCCGGATGGACCTGCCCGCGTTGTTGATCAGGACGTCGACACCGCCGAACCGTTCGTCGACCGTGGCGACCAGCGCGTCCACCTCGTCGAGGTCGGAAAGGTCGCAGGCATGGGCCGTCGCGTCGCCGCCCTCGGCAGTGATCCGGTGCACGACGGAGTCCAGCAGCTCCTGGCGACGGGCCACGACGATGACCCGCGCGCCCGCGCGGGCCAGCTTCAGTGCACCCGCTTCACCGATGCCCGACGAGGCGCCGGTGATCAGGATCCGCTTGCCTGCGGGATCGACGTCGTGCCGTGGCTGCAGCAGTTGTGCGGTCAGCGGTGGCCGCATGCTCGCGAGCACCAGCGTGTCGGCAAGGCGGCGGAGCGGGTTCTTACTCACGGTCGATGAGCTTAAGTCGCTCGCTGCCGCCGGAACCGGTGGAGGCTCGCCACGGCGAGCGTCTGCTGCTCGCCGAACTCCTCGGACGTCATGGCCGGCACGAAGCCGAGCCGACGCGCGAGTTTCAGCGATCGGGCGTTGGCGCTCTGCGTGACGACGATGACCGGCTCGTCGGGGAGTTCGGCGGCCGCGGCGCGGAGCACCGCACTGACCGCCTGGTAGGCCAGACCGCGACCCCAGAATGGACGGTTCAGCGTGTAGGCGAGTTCGAGCTCCTCGCCGGAGGGGCCGAGGTGGCCGGGGTGGTGAACGCCCCGACGGGTCAGCGACACCGTGCCGATGAACGCATCCGTCTCCCTGTCGGCGATCACGTAGGAGCCCGCCGAATCCGTGACGGCGGCGACACCGGCTTCGTCGAGATCGCGGGCCACGGCGTCGCGGGGCTGTGGTCCGCCGAGGTGCGCCCTGACGTCGGGGTCGGCGACGTGTTCGATGATCGGCGCGCGATCGTCGTCGCGCGCCTTGCGCAGGACCACGTCCCCTGCGTCGATGTACAGCGCGGTCAGCGTGGTCATGTTTCGGGCCGCGGTGAGGGTCGAAGGACACATCTGGCGT
>JAOPWT010000293.1 GCA_025965555.1 Mycobacterium sp. | reverse complement strand
CGTGTTGCGCTTCCCCTCGGTTCGGCGAACCGAACCGCCCGTCTGGCAACAACGCTACTGCGATGGGGCCGCTCGGCGTCCTCGGCACGAACAGCAAATCGGCAGGTGGTTTCCGACGCAACGAGGGGACAAATACGAATTGCGAGCGGACGCAACAAGACTCGACGTACCGGTTGACGATGCGCATCGGCAGCGGTCTGGGTCCCACTACCTCGGCAGGTTTATGCCGGCGGCTAGCACTGACGCGATGAGCCCAATCCGCGCCACTTGGGCTTCTGGGTGTGCAGGAACACGGCCACATGCGGTCCAATGATCGCTTCTGGGGTTGGGTATGTACTTACCGCTAGCGCCGGCCTCAGTACCGGTCAGCAGGAGTTCGAGAATTGCCGTTGGCGCCAGCCCAAGACGGGCGCTCGTGGTGATGTGTCGCTGCGCCATCGATGCCACGCTTTCTTTGTGAGTGGACCGCGACGGCCGGCTGGGGCGACGACCCAGCAAAAACACAGCCATCCGACCCGGAGACGCCCCAGATGACGAAGTTGACAGATGAGTTGGTTGCTGTCCCGAGGTCCAACCAGATGTGGGGTAAGCGTCCCGACATGATTGTGCGTGGCCGTGTCCCGTTCAATGCCGAGCCACCCGCTCCGGTGTTGGCCGATGGCGAGATCACCGCGCTAGATGCTTTTTACAGCCGCAACCACGGCCCGTTCCCCGACATCGCGCCCGAGCAGTGGCGACTGACCATCGACGGCGCGGTCGACACGCCGCTCGACGTGACCTACGAGCAACTGACCAGCAATTTCACCGCCCACTCGGTGGTGGCGACCATGGTGTGCGCCGGCAACCGGCGCGCTGAACTGCTCAACGTGCACCCGATACCGGGCAAGGACCCATGGGCGCACGGCGCGATCTCGACCGCCGAATGGCGCGGAGCGCGGCTGGCCGACGTCCTCGGCGCCGCTGGAGTCCACCCAACCGAGGGCTTGCACGTCGCGTTCGCCGCCCCCGACGTCGCCGCGGAAGCCGTTCCCGTGCAGTCCTACGGCAGCTCCATCCCGCTTACCAAGGCGCTGTCGGCTGAGGTGCTGCTGGCCTGGCAGATGAACTCCGAACCGCTGCCTCGCGTCCATGGCGGCCCGGTGCGGGTGGTGGTGCCCGGATATATCGGGGCGCGCAGCGTCAAGTGGGTCACCGCCATCACCGTCCAGCCCATTCCGTCGCAAAACTACTTCCAGGCCCTCGACTACCGGCTCCTGCCGCCGGACGCCGACCCCGAAACCGTGGCGCCGGGCCAGGGTATTTCGTTGTCGTCGCTGCCCCTCAACTGCGACATCCTGGTCCCCGACGACGACGAGGAGATACCCGCCGGCCTGCTGACCATCCGCGGGTGGGCATTGGCCGGTGAGGCCCGCAGCGTAGCGCGCGTCGACGTGTCACTCGACGACGGCCGCGTCTGGCGACAAGCCAACCTGCAACCCGCGGTCAGCCGGTGGGCCTGGCGGCAGTGGTCCATCACCGTAGAAACCCGGCCCGGGCCACTCAGTGTCACCGCCCGGGCGTGGGATGACACCGGCGTCACCCACCCCGAATCGCCTGCGTCGCTATGGAATCCCCGCGGATACGGCAACAATGCCTGGGCCCACGTCACAGCGTCCGTGCGCTAACGAATCGGTGATCCGAAAGATCGGTCGGGGGGCAATGCCTGGCGCAGACGAGTCCACCCGCTCGGCTGCCGTGATCGCCAAGCGGATGGACTCGTTTACAACTACTGCGGACGAACCGGGATGAACCAGGGCTCCCCACAGGTCAGCGCGTCACTCGAGACTTACACGTCGTAGGAGAGCGCGGACTACGTCCTGGGCGTTTGTAGCGCTTTGCCGTGTTGGGCCTGTTGGGAAGGTCCAGGTCAGGGCGTTGGAATCGTCGACTGTTCAATGCGGCTGTTGAACCTACTGCGGACTGGCTGCGGACTGTCGGAGACGTCTCGACTGTCCTGCGGTTAGGAGCTCTACAACTTCTTGTAGAAGAAAAACGCGGGCGGAAGCGTCGACCGTCTCGATACGAACGAGACGAACTGGGCGTTTGCAGACGTTGACCGCGTTGCCTCCGTTAACAAGCACCAAGTCAAGTGGTTGGCGGCGTTGGCTACTCGAGCCCGCTGCCGGAGCTACTGCGGACGGACTGCGGGACGCAGCATCTTTGGAACGGAACCGCCGGAGAGAGAGCGGGCGCTGGCCGTGCGAGGCGGGCGTTCGACCGCCGAAGGGGACACCCCCCACGATTGTCGGAATGCTGGATGCCGCCTATTCGGCTTCCCTTCTTAGTTGCACCCTGCGGCGTTGACCCATCTGCCGTTGTAGCTCACACATCCGGTGACGTTCGGAGGCGGCGGCGGGTCATACGGCATGGGGGCGTAGTAGGCGGGCGGCGGCACGTAGGGCGCGACCGCGTCGGCAATGTTGGCGCAGCCGCTCACTTGGACTCGTCGACCCGCGCTGGCGCAGACGTCGGCGTTGGCGACTCCGGCTGGCCCGACAGTGACGATCCCGCCGAGGATCGTGGCGATGGTTAGAGCGCTGGCCACCCTGGCGGTCCATGACTGCTTTGGTTGATTCATGTTGTTCTCCTATGAACCCAATGGTGACGGGCCGAGGTCGCAGCGGCTGCGCAGATCGGTCAGCGGCTGGCGAATGCCGTTGATTTCCGCCTCAGTCTGGGGGCGCGCGTCCATGTAGGTCTGGACGCGGTCGTGAATCTCTGCGTTGGGTTGCCCCCGCAGGCTGGTGAAGAAGTCGTTCACGTCTGGGTGGCTGAACAGGTAGTCGCCCATGGCGGTTCCGACGGTGCCGGATGCCACGGCGAGGTCGGCGGCGGTGCAGTTGGGCGGCGGCACTGCGGGTCCGGGGTCAGCGGCAGCTGTAGCCGCACCGCCGAACAACAGAGCACTTGAGCTGACTACGGCGACTGCATTCCTACGCAGAGTTCGTCCTGACGACAGCATGGGAACCTTCCTCACTCGGTGGTCGCACGACCATCGCTGCGCGAAGCTAACCACACACCTAGATGGAAATTGTCGCGGTTAACAATTCCGCGACCAGCCGCTCTTGTTCATGAAGACCGCGTAACGTCTGTCTTCGCGCCAAAACCCATGCGCCCGATCATGCGAACGAGGAGCGTGGACTTGTGGCCGGTCAGAAGAAGCCGAACATCGTCATGATCATGGCCGATGACGTGGGCACCTGGAATCTGAGTGCCTACCATCGCGGCATGATGGGCGGCTCCACCCCCAACATCGACCGGATCGCCCGCGAGGGTGCTCTGTTCACCGACTATTACGGCCAACAGTCCTGTACTGCTGGACGGGCGGCGTTCATTACCGGCCAAACCCCCTTTCGCACAGGGCTGTTGAAGGTCGGCATGCCCGCAGCCAAACAAGGGTTGCAAGACTCGGACCCCACTATCGCCGAACTACTCAAGCCCCACCGTCCACGGCTTCGACGAGTTCTACGGCATCCTGTATCACCTCAACGCGATGGAGGAGCCCTACGACCCGGAGTATCCCCAGGTCGACGGGTTCCACGAACGCTTCGGCCCACGAAACATCATCGACACCAAGGCCAGTGACGTCGATGACCCCACCGAGCACCCACGCTGGGGCAGGGTCGGCAAGCAGATCATCGCCGACGCAGGTCCCTTGCCACCGCATCCCGGCATGGATGATGCCGCGACGGTCAACATGGAAGACGTAGACCCCGAACTGGTGCGGCGGTCGCTGGACTTCATCGACCGCTCCGTAGCGGCGGATACCCCGTTCTTTCTGTGGCACAACTCAACCCGCTGTCACGTCTGGACCCACCTTGCCCCGCAGTGGCAGGGCAAGAGCGGGTTCGGCCTGTTCGCCGAC
>JAOPWT010000289.1 GCA_025965555.1 Mycobacterium sp. | reverse complement strand
CACGCCGGATCCGACGACGACCACGACGATCTATGTCGACGTTGCCTGTCCGCTGACCCACGGGTGATTCACGCCCAATCGCCCCGTCGTCGACCCGGGACACGTCGAGGATCGCGGCGGCGAAGTTCTCCCGCTCGCGGTCGACGGTGCGGACGACCTGCTCGGCCGCACTGAACAGCAGGTCGCCGTGCGTCTCGTAGACGCGGATGCGATCGCGTGGCTCGTATACCGCCCGCAACGTGGCGCGAGAGTCACGCGACACCGTCAGGAAGTGCAGGCCGAGTTACTCGGACAGGCTGCGGCACAGGCCAACTCCGCTTCACCCCGCCGCGAGCGAGCGTGGCCGCCATCCGGGCCAGGTCGGTCGCCGTGACGTTGAACGAGCACTGGCGGAAGTAGACGTCGAGGACCTCGTCGGGGTCATCGTCGAGCACCCCGAAACTCTGCAGCATGTAGGCGATCGCGCGATTGCGACTGCCGATCGCCTTCTCCGACGCGTAGACGTCGCGGTCGAGTTCGAGTCGGCGTCCTGCGAAGGCCGAGTAGAACTCCGCGATCATGTCGAATCGCTCTTGGGGCGAACGTGCCGGGATCAGCAACGCCGCCGCGATGGCGCCGGCGTTGATCATCGGGTTCTTCGGCTTCTTCGTCGTCTCATGGACGCTGATCTCGTTGAACGCCTCACCGGAGGGCTCTACCCCGATCTTGGCGTCCACGGCGTCCTGCCCGATCTGGTCGAGCGCCACCGCGTAGGTGAACGGCTTGGAGATCGACTGAATGGTGAATTCGACTCCCGCGTCCCCGCATTCGTAAACGTAGGCGTCCGCCGACGACAGCGAGAGCCCGAATCCGTCCGGATCGACGCGCGTGAGCTCGGGGATGTAGCTGGCGAGCGCGCCCTCGGTCACCTGCCGGTGTTCGTCGACGATTCGGTCCAGGTAACGCTGTACCAGTTGGGACACGGTCGGATTGTAGGTTCTCGGCTACGGCTGGGGGTACGGCGCGAACCTGGTGTCGAAGCCAGCCTTGCGAGTCGCCAACTGCGCTGCACGCGGCGCCTCGGTGTAGTACACCGTTCCCGCAGGCACGGCTGTGGACAGGTCGTCCAGCGGTACGAGCTGCGAGTTGACCGTGGGAAGGTCCGTCGAATTGGGGTCGAGATCCTGGAACCGCATCGAGATGGTCCCCTGGTTCAGGCCACCAGTCGAAACCCAGTTCGCCACACCGGGATCCGTCTTCGACATGACCAGCGTGTAGGTACCGTCCGAGTTCGCGATCGCCTGGGAGTTGTTCAGGCTGGTCTGCTGATTCCAGTAGTCCTTGGAGATGGTCCAGTCGTTGGTCACCGGCAGCACGAAGTAGCCGGCATTGCCGGGATCGATCGTGACGACCAGCGCCTGGTCGTCGGCCAGCTGGAAGTAACCTGCGCTCTGCAGCTGTGTCGCAAGGAATTCCGCGTTGCGCGTTGGGTTTTTCAGCACGTTCGGCGAAATCTGCTGGCCGGTCTGCGGGTCGGTGGTGGCCACCGCCATGTAGGTGGCCTCACGCGCAATGCCGAGGGCCATGATGATCGCCGCGACGGCCCCTCGCAGCAGCGGAGGCGGGTCGGACATCGGCGGAATCAACGACACCAGTGTGGTGAGCCATGGATTGCCGACCACCAGCGGCCCGATGCCCGGAATCGCGAAACCACCCAGCTGGCTGAAGAGGCTGTTCGGTGGGCCACCGACACGCTCGATGGACAGCGTCATGGGCACCTCGACACCCCAATCGGACAGTGTGTTCCGCGTCGCGATGAGCGTCGAATCATTGGTCAGCTGAAGGTGATTGGTCTCACCGGGGGCCGCGGGATCGCGACTTACCGTGATGGTGAAGGTGCCGTCCGGGCTGACCACCAGGGCGTGACCGCTCAGGACCGACGCGGTGTTGCCGGAGAGTCCGGTGAGGACGCTGAAAGTCGTGTCGGCAGGCCGGTCGCCGGTGAACTGCCCGGTGATCACGTACGAGGAGGCCGCGTTGACGCCCATGAACCGGTAGATCGTGTCGGGGTTGTCGTAGAGGATCCGCGAGCCTGGCACGACCTGCCCGTACCAGGTGTGCGGGGGCGCCACCTGCATGACGACCGTGGGGTCGTTGGAGTTGAGCAGCTGTTGTTGGAATGCCGCCCCCATGGCGTACTCGTCGACCGCGGCCGCGAGTTGATCGAGATTTCCCTGATCGGGACCGCCGACCTGAGCGAACTGCTGCTGGGCGGTCGAGCGGAACCCAAGCTGGAGTATCAGCTTCATCAGCGCGACGGGCAGTGTGTTGACTGTCTGCGCCGCCAACCGCTCGGCGTCGAGCTGCTGCTCGGTGCCCAGCGGGCTGGTGGCGGTGATCGACCGGGTCGGCTGGAGCAGGGAGGTCGTCGTGGCCGCCGCGATGCCGGCGGTCGGGGTGACCGGGTGCCCTGGCTCACGACGCACCCAGCCAAGCGCAGCCCACATCGCCGGCGCCTGCGGGGGTGTTGCCGGGGTGTCGCTGGTCGCCCGCCGAACGGGTGCCGTAGATGCGGAGTCCGGCTCGTCCGCCTCGACGGACGGCGCGGTAACCGACGCTGCAGGAGCCACTTTCGCCTCAACTCGCCGGACCGGCTTGGCGTCTGACTCCTCACCGTTGATGGTCTCGGACAAGGCGATCGACCGCTTGGCCTTCTTCGGTGTCAGGCGAGCAGTATCGGAGGCATTCGGTTCGGGGTCCGCAGACACCTCGGCGGACGCTTCGTTCGTGGCGGAGGTCCGGGCGGCCGACGCCGACTCCGGGGTTTCGGCAGGTTTCTTCGTCGACGGAGAGTCGTGCGCGGCGGCGGATGCCGAGGAACCCGCTGAGTCCGATGATGAGCCCGACCCACCGTCGTCGGCGTAGGCGATCCCCGCGTGGTTGGCGATTGCCGCACCGATCCCGAGTGCCACTGCCAGCGCGCCCACCCTGCCGACGTACCTGGCGTGATTGTTGGTCGGTGGCCGGCAGGTCCGTTCGTTCGGCATCGACATTGACGCTCCACCTTCGCGATGTGGGTAAACACCCGAATCTGGTTATAGCAGCGTTGTCCACGCGCTGGTGGCGATGTTCAGCTATCAGCCGACGGGGGCCGGGCGGTGTCCGATCCAGGCGCGTGCCGCTTTGGCAGCGCGCCCCAGCGCGCCGTACTCACCGAAGTAGTCGGCGACGGCGCCCACCGCGGGCACCATACCCAGATAGCGGAAGACGGCGCGCGGGCGTGGCCGCTTGACGAGCTCGTCGCCAATCGCGCGCATCAGCCCGGCCACGTGCCACAGTGCCTTCACTAGGGCCACCGGCGGCCCATCCCCCTGAGCCGATTCCGGCTGCTGGGACGCTTGGGCAGCGTCCACGCTGGCGCCGAGGTCCCGATCGCACATCACCGACGCCAGCAGGCGGACCTGTCATCCATACGCTTGCGTACCAGGGACGTCCGCGGTGTTGAGCACCCATGCCACTGCATCGAGCGCCTTGTCGACCGAGCCGTCCGCGCCACCGCGGTGGTGGCTGCCTCAGGGGCAACGGCGGCCGCGGCGGGCACGTCAGGATGGGCCCGCGCCGCAGGCATTTTCGTCGCGATGAAGGTCAATTACCGCTCGGTGACGACGGGCGGCGGCACTGTGTCCGTACGACGTTCAAGCAGTGGTGGAGCTCGTCATGTGCTTGGCTGACGGCGTGCGTGTCAGTGACCTCGAGCCAGTCGAAGAGACGGCGCTGCTGACCCTCTGCTGCAGGGCACTCGACAACCGCCGGTCGGAACCGATACTCGGCGACTCCCTCGCTGACGAGGTCGCCGCCAAGTTGGACTACGACTTCGCCGGTC